>NZ_NFIB01000069.1:0-1148 GCF_002159385.1 Flavonifractor sp. An52 | reverse complement strand
AATCGGGGTGAGCGCAGCGTGCCAGCAACTCGGTATCTCCACGAAGACAGTATACAACTGGCGCCGGGCAGAGCGACTGGCCAGAGGTGAGATTCGTGGCGTACAGCCGGGTGAAACACCAGAGCAAGCCGTAGCCCGTTTAACTCGAGAAAATAAAGAATTGCACGAAGCAAACTACATTCTACGAAAAGCGTTGGGTTTTATGGCGGGTCGATAACCGGTATTCGTCCGCGACATCTGTATGCATGGATCGAAGCCAATCATCAGGACAGTAGTATTGCATTGTGCTGTCAGGTTCTCGGTGTACGCCGGGAAGGGTATTATGGTTGGAAACGCAGACCAGTGCATACAGACCATGATGCGGAAACGGTATCGGCCCTGAAACAATTGCGGCAACAGCATCCCTGCTACGGGGTGCGCAGTTTGCGGGAAGCATTGCCGGAAACACAGCGTCCAAGCTATGGGAAGTGTTATCGGTTATGCAAGGAAAATCACCTGTTAATACGCAAAAAGCGTCCGCATAGCCTGACAAAGACCAATTTTCACGCACCACAAAATGATGATCTGGTACGACGGGATTTTACCGCATCGGCGCCCGGAACGAAGTACATCAGCGATATGACCGAAATCAAATGTGCAGATGGTAAGCTGTATCTCGCTGCAATTTTAGACTGTTTTGATGGCGCGGTAGTCGGTTATGCAATGCGCCCCCATATGCGCGCCAGTTTATGCTGTGATGCGTTTCGCCATGCAGTTTCCCGCTATGGTTATGAGCCCGGTTTGATCCTTCATTCTGATCACGGCAGCCAGTACACCAGCCGGGAATACCGTGCGCTGCTTACCCAGTATGGATCCATTCGGCAAAGCATGGGACGCACACACTGCTGTTTTGACAATGCGCGGATGGAAAGTTTTTTTGCAACGCTCAAAAAAGAGTTGATTTATCGACTTCACTGCGTCTCCATGAAACGGGATCAGGTTCGGCAGATGATCTTCCGCTGGATCGAAACATATTACAATCCTCTCCGACGCAACACTGCCAACGAGGATCATCTGCCTCCGCTGGTCAAGCGGAGACGGTGGCTGTCAGCACAAACGCAGGTGGCATAACCGGACATGTTGGGTGTGCGGTTTTCTTGACTATTCCA
>NZ_NFIB01000068.1:0-1289 GCF_002159385.1 Flavonifractor sp. An52 | reverse complement strand
ACGGCGCCCAGCTTGAAGGTCTGGGGCAGAGCCAGGATGTTGGGGTTCTCGCCCACGAACTTCTTCTTGGCGTCCTCCAGAGCCTCCTCGAAGGTGGCCCGGGTCTTGAGGCCCATGCCCCGGGCAATGCCGGGCTCCTGAGCGCCCACGATGTAAATGGCGGAGGTATTCATCTCGGCGATGTGGCCGCAGCTCATCATGGAGAAGCCGTGGAAGGGGTGGAAGGCGTTGCAGAAGCGGTACTTGCGGATATACTCCTGGTTGGTGGCAAAGTACTCGCCGTACCGGTCCATGTCGGGCAGGATGTTCATGTAGTCGTGCTGGAACATCTCATACAGCTCCCGCAGGTAGGGCCAGCGCTCGTCGTGGAAGTAGCCGTTGCAGATGGAGGAGCAGATGATGACGCAGTTGTCCTTCATGACCCGCTTGTGGCGGATTACCTGGGCGGACAGGGCCTGCATCATCTGGATGGGGTTGGTGCCCATGCCGTTGCCGTAGTGGAAGTTCTGGGGCATACCAAACACCATCACGTCGTACTTCTTCTCGGCGAAGGGGACGTAGGTGCGCTTGTTGGCGATCTTCCAGGACTCAGGCTGCATCACCTTGGCGTAGCCGGAGTAGATGGCGATCTGGCGGGAGTAGGTGTCCAGCACGGCGTCGCAGCAGAAGAAGGGATGGCCCATCTTCTCCTCCATGTGCATACCGATCTCGTCGAACTTGGTGCGCATCAGGGAGTGGCCGGACACGGGGGTGAAGTCGTCCCGGTGCATGACCTTGGGCACGTGGTGGCTGGCGATGCTCCGCCAGTGGGTGATGCCGGTGGCGCAGTGCTTGTAGCCGCCGGAGTAGCCGCCGTAGGGGTTGCCCTGGGTGTGGCCGATGAGGATGGGGATGTCGCAGTCAAAGACATACTTGTTCATCAGCACCGGGTCGCCCCGCTTGGTGGTGCCCAGGTCCACCATGTGCTCATAGTCCTCGGAGTCATGGCTGGTGATCTGGTTGGTCCAGTAGAACTCGTTGAACAGCTCCTCGCCCAGGATCTGCTTCATCTCGGACACGGTGGCCCGGGGATGCAGGCCGTTGGAGAACATGAAGAGGATGTCCTTCTTCTTCACGCCGGCGGCGTACAGCTCATCCAGGCAGGCCCGGATGGACACCTTCCGGTGGGAGGTGGGCTGGCAGCCGCCCTTCACGATGTCGGGGATGACGAAAACCACGGTCTTGCCGGGAGCGGCCAGCTCCTTCAGAGGAGGCATACCCATGGGGTTGCGGATGGACTCCAGGGTGGC
>NZ_NFIB01000067.1:0-1365 GCF_002159385.1 Flavonifractor sp. An52 | reverse complement strand
CTTAGTACGAGAGGACCGGGATGGACGTACCTCTGGTGCACCAGTTGTTCTGCCAAGGGCATGGCTGGGTAGCTATGTACGGACGAGATAAACGCTGAAGGCATCTAAGCGTGAAACTCTCCCTAAGATAAGATCTCTCATCCTTCGTGGAGTAAGGCACGTCGTAGACTATGACGTTGATAGGTCGGAGGTGGAAGCGCGGTAACGCGTGTAGCTGACCGATACTAATAAGCCGAGGGCTTGACCTTAACATGATGATTGCAGGCGCTTGCCTGGTACTGGAAACTGCATTGTTCGGTTTTGAGGGTGCTGACAAAGCGACGCGTAAATGTGGCCCGTTGGTCAAGCGGTTAAGACGGCGGCCTCTCACGCCGCAAACGTGGGTTCGATTCCCGCACGGGTCACCAAACCTGCGCCTTTAGCTCAGCTGGTAGAGCAACTGACTCTTAATCAGTGGGTCCCCGGTTCGAATCCGTGAAGGCGCACCATTCTCTATGGAGCGTCTACGCGGCGCTCCATAGAGAACCTCTTAAAATTTAGACTTACCTGATGAGAAAGACGGTAAGGAGAGAAAAGTTCAGATGAAGTTTTCTTTGCTTACTTTCTTTTTCAAAAGAAAGTAAGTTGGTGTTGATTGCGGTGAGGGTCCACCCGTTCCCATCCCGAACACGGAAGTTAAGCTCACCTGCGCCGAAAATACTTGTCTGGAGACGGACCGGGAAGATAGGTAACGCCAACACAGAAAGCGGACAGCTTAGGCTGTCCGCTTTTTGCTTTACAAAAATCAGCAGCCGTCATAGACAGCTGCTGATATAGGTATTGACTTCAAAGGGATCCAGGTCTGTGACATTTGTTGAGCCTATTATGTAAAAAAGTGCTTGACAAATGGCACCGTGAGTGATATTCTATCTGAGCGCCTTGCGAGAGAGCATGAAAATCTGACCAAAATCGGAAGAAACCGAGGGGAACCTGGACGGCCTTGCGGAAAAAGATCAGAAAAAGTGCTTGACAAACGCGAGTGTGCGTGGTAAACTAAATGAGTTCGCGCCGGAGGGCGTGAACGAGCTTGAAAAAGAACCGAAACAAGCGGTTCGGGGCTAAAAAGCCCTGAAAAAACTTGAAAAAGTTCTTGACAAGCGAAACAGAGTGTGCTAAAATAAATGGCACGTCAGCCCGAGTGGCTGACAAGAGCGTGTACCTTGTAAATTAAACAACGTGAAAGAAACACGAAGCACCAGAAAGGACAAGAAGTCCTTCTGACAAGCGAAGCTTGAAGGAAGGCTCTTGAATTGATTTCTTTGAAGCTATGAATTAAGCTTCGATAAGATGATTTGAAGAACTTTGGTTCTTTAGATACCATTTTAT
>NZ_NFIB01000066.1:0-1520 GCF_002159385.1 Flavonifractor sp. An52 | reverse complement strand
GAAGGGCTCCCCGGCCAGCCAGGTGCGGTTTACTGCCTGATGCAGAATGGCCAGGGTTGAGGCGTAGATGTACAGCCCCAGCCGCGGGTAATGCCAGATGGTCAGCGGGTTATCCCCCTTCACCAGGTACAGCCGGTCCTTATGGTCCAGCACCGTAAACACAAAGGAGCCCTCCACCGTCTCAGCCATCTCGCTCAGGCTGTCCGGTGTGAGGGCTCCCTGTTGCTCCAGCAGCTGCACCGCCACATAGCTGTCCGTCTGAATGTGGGTCTGGGGCAGCTTCTTACTCTTGCGCAGGCTCTTGTCGTTGTACAGCACCCCATTGTGGGCTAAGGCAAAGTGCAGCCTGCCCACCTTTCCCGCAAAGGGATGGTTATTCTGAGGGTATTTCGCGTCCCCCTGGGTCGTCATGCGGGTATGGCCCATTACCACTCTGGCGTCTCCCGGCACGAAGAAGCGGTGCTTGCGGGCGGGGCCTGGACCCTTGCAGATCTGGAGCCTGCCGCCGCTGTTGTAAGCGATGCCGGCGGCGTCCGTCCCCCGGACCTCGCTCTCCGCCGCCAGTGCCCGGATAAGCCTGGTCTTTTGCTTACCGGTGAGACTTCCGCTGTTGTCCATGATTCCAAAGAGACAGCACATCAGCTTTCCTCCTCGCTTTCCACAGGCTCGTTCACATAGAGCCGCCGTTCTTTCAGGTACTGCACCAGCTCCGGCTGCTGACAGCCGGATACAAAGGTAGTCCAGGCCATGCCTTTCAGCTCTTCATCAGACAGATGCACTGCTGCATCACAGATGCGGTCGATCAATTCCAAGGTAGCCAGAATGGTGTTGGTTTTTAGGGTGCCCCGGAACATCCGGAACTCCACCGTATCCGGGTTTTGCAGATTGACGCAGGTATACCGTCCCCCGTGGTAGCCCTTCTTGGCAAAGTCCAGAATATCCATGGGGTGCTCTTTGTAGCCGTACCGGGCGGCCCATCGCTCCAGCTGCCGCTGGGTGCGGCGGCTGAACTTCAGCAGCTCCTCCCAGTGTTTCTCAAAGAAGTAGAGCACCCGGGCAATGGCCTGGTCCTGCTCCTGCTGGGTAGGCCCGAAGGCCGCCCGGCTCACATGGATGTGGAGCCCGCAGGTGCTGGCCCGGTGGCTGCGGTAGCCCAGGGAGAGGGCCTTCCGGCAAACATCCTCCCAGGGCATAGCGTGAAGCTGCCAGTCCAGGGACAAAGGATGGGTCACCAGCTCCAGGCCGTCGTCCAGGGAACCGTCGTGTTTGATGTACATCAGAGGATACCCGGCGTTAGCGATATCCAGTAGCGCCCGGGCGCTGTCCGGATCCTCGCCGCCCTGATCCAGCTCCAGTTCCACACCGAAAAACCGGGGCCCCTCTCCCTGGAAGATGGGCTCCGGTTTGTAATAATAATCGTGGATGGGCTTGTCCCGGGACAGGGTATGGAAGCAGTCCAGGCAGTAGGGCCGCTCGTCAAATTCGTCCGACTCTTCGTAATAGGCCCCGGTCTCTCTCAC
>NZ_NFIB01000065.1:0-1825 GCF_002159385.1 Flavonifractor sp. An52 | reverse complement strand
AACTCAGGGACAGGGCTTGGATTGGCGTTGTCTTTTTCCTGCCTACATGGTCCTTTTTACTCATTCCCATTTGAAATTTTCTTGCATCACCTACTTGACTTCATACCATTGGACTGAATATTAAGTAAGCCGGAAATAGGGCAGGCCATAAGACCCGCCCCATTTCCGGCGAAATACAAAATCCGATTTGTTTTCTTGCTATGTGCCATTTGTCCTTGACACCCCGCACATATTGGGAAGTCATCAGCGACCAGCAGCGAACCGGCCCACGGGAATCTCACCCCTCCGAGGATCTCTCCGAGCTGCCCCCATTGCGTGATCCTGCGGTCAAGCAGGGCTGTGGCTGGACAGGAGTACCATTATACCCCTTTCCGGTTATGGCCGCGCCGGGTGCTACCCGGTTTTTACAGGCTGCCGTTACTCGCTCATACGGGACAGGATTGTATGCAAGACCAATTATGATAATCAGGTGGGATCTGCTCATCATGTCCGTATATCATGGCGCGGCCCCTGAATCGGCTTTTGCTCCTCGCACTGGAAAGGGGGATGTTACTGATGAATGAGTATGCGGTTGTCAAGGTACAGGCGAAAGAAAATCAAAAGATGTCTTTCACCTATCGTCCTGAAACCGCAGGGGTGTCAACCCTGTGCCGCAAAATATTTTTTTAGTTTGGCAATCGCCAGTTTTATGGACTTGGCAACGGCTTGATGGCTTGTCCCTTCCATCCGACCAATCTGCCGGATAGAGAGTCCCTGAAAAACATGAAGCCGGAACCGCCGTTTCTGAACCTCGGTCAATGAACCCATTGTAAAAAGCTGCACCAGCGCTTTCCAAGCATACTTGCGGTTCTGTATGTCAACAATTCGTTCTTCCCATTCTTCATCTAGAGGGCGAGTAGCACAATGCTCCGTTTCCTCCAAACTATGAATGGAAACATCCTTGCGGGTCTGGGCGCTCTCTGCCCGATCCTGCTCATAGTAGATTTGATCGGACAGGGCTTTCAGCTCTGCAAAGTCGTGTTCCGTTTTGTCAGGGTTCTCTTTCAAATAATCCTCCAGCGTGATTTCTATGATTTCATTATGAAAGCGATAAACGATATTAGGGCTGTTTTTGTTTATCGCATAATCGCTTTTGCGATAATTTTGCAACTCTGTTACCTCCGATTTGTTTTTTGTGGAAAACAAATCGGAGGTGGCGGTCCCCTAATCCTTTGTTCAGGGAGCCTTAAATGAAAGCAGCCGACTTTGTACCGGAATACAAAATCAGCCGCTTTCTGGATATGTGCATTGAGAAGTCCAATAGGGCAAGCAGCACCGGCAGGCGGAGGTTTGTCCCCACTTGGGGAAAACTCCCGCGCACAAAAACGCCGGCCAACGCCTATTGAAATTTGTCCATTGAAAGCCGTGTGTCGTGTAAGTGGGACAAAAAGTAACCTCCCAATGCTGTGGATGGTATCGTCCATAGCATTGCTACTCCTTGCCCGCTGTTATGCGGACGGCACACAGGCGGCTGGCAACATCCCCTTTCTTTCATCAACATGGCAGTTCTACGCTGCCGCCCTTGCTGATAATTTTTAATTGTAAGTTCTAAATTTGGGGAACCTTGACGGTTTCCCTCGGAATTTGTCGATAACATAAAGAAGGGCGGCCCTTATCCATAAGATAAAGACCGCCGTATGCACTGATTATGTATGATTCTGTTTTTGTGTCACCGCCGGAGTAAAATAGACCTATACGCCGGGCAAAAATTGACCCACGCCTAAAGACCGGCTATCTTAAAAGTGTGTGCAATACTTTTAAGGGAGATGGCCGAATGATTAGGAGT
>NZ_NFIB01000064.1:0-2014 GCF_002159385.1 Flavonifractor sp. An52 | reverse complement strand
ACCGCTGCGGCCAGCTCCGATGGAGAGCCCGTCCACTCCGGTTGACTGGCATTGACCATCCGGGCCACCGCTTCCAACACAGGGTCCGGCGGTTCCTTGTGCGGCTCCGTTTCCATGCGCTCCAAATTCCAGATTTGCGTTTCCGGGTCTTTTTTCAGATAGAGAATCTGATCCTGCTGGTCGCGTCCCACTACATCAATGGTGGCCTCCAACGCAGTTCGCTTTTTCTTCTGCATCAGCAGCGACCCGTCCGCGCAGCCCAGCAGGCCCGTGGTGCCGGAGATCATCTCAAAGGCGTCACCGGCGGGTTGCTTCCGAGTGTGGTGGACGGTCAGCACGCAGATACAGTGCTTATCTGCAAACTGCTTGAGCTTGCCCACGATCTCGTAGTCGCTGGCGTAGCTGTACGCTTCGCCGCCCACTTCCCGGATTTTCTGCATGGTATCAATGATAATGAGCTTGGTGTCCGGATGCTCCCGCATGAAATTCTCCAACTGCTCGTCCAAACCGTTCCCGATTTTTCCGGCAGCGGTGGCGAAGTGCAAATTGGGCGTGTCGTTCACGCCATACATCATAAACATCCGGCTCTGGATGCGCTGGAAGTCATCCTCCAACGCGAGGTAGAGGACGGTTCCCTGATGGACTTTGCACCCCCACAAATCTTGCCCAGTACTGACATGGTAGGCGATTTGCGCCACCAGAAACGACTTGCCGATTTTGGGTGCACCCGCGAGGAGATACGCCCCCGAATGGAGCAAATTTTCAATGATGGGCGGGCGGCTTTTGTAGGAGGTCTGAAACAGCTCGGTCATGGTGAGCGTGTGCAGGTAGCGCGGGTCAGCCATACGCTGCATCTTACGGTACATTTCCTCCAAATTTTCCATTTCCCCATTGCCTTTTGCCTCCGAAGCGGGTATACTATTGCCAGAATCTTTTTGAATGGACTGCCCGGCATCTGCGCCAACAGATGCGTTGTGGGCGGTCTTTTCTTTTACGTCAATTCCCATAGCTTGGTGCAGATGATATGCTCCTTGGTGGCCCAGGTGTTTTCCTTGAGCCGGGTTTTCATGTCCGCCGTATAGAGGTCCACGAAGCTCTTGAAGGTCATGTCCAGGTCGGCACTGGCCTTATTGAGCTGTTCCCGCTCCCATGCCTGTGCCTCCCGCTTGGTCTTGAAGCCCCGCTTCTGGGTCTGCTTGCGCTCGCCGTTCCAGTCTGTATAGCGGTAGACCGCCCGCCAGGTGTTGGTCTTTTCTTCCTTATAGACCGCCATCAGATACCCCTCCCTTCCTTTTCGCCGTAGCACATCTTCTCATAGAAGAACTTTCGGTTCACTCTGCCGGATATGGTCAAGTAACCAAGGCTTTTCAGTTCCGCATTGAGTTTCTGTACGATCTTGTAAGCATAGGACTTGGAAACGCCCAATTCCTGCGCCACTTCATCGACTCGCATAAACGACTGTTTTTCTGCCATACACAAAAATACCTTCCTTTCCTTGCTGTAATCGTTTCTTGTTTGCCGTTTCACCCTTCAGACTCTGGCAGGCAACCCTTCCCGGCGCTGTGCCGTTTGTTCTTCTCCTTGGCACGCTCATATTGTCGCCTGCTTCCCCGGAGAAAGTATCTGTCGGACGGTCATTCAGTTTTTCAGTGTTTGAAATTCCCCCTTTCACTTTACAACGGACATTTTTTCGCCGTTTTGAGGGCGTCCAATTTGTAAAATTTCCGTGACTTAAACTTATTTGCTTATACTACTCTCATTGTACTAAGCATAACAGTTAAAGTCAAGCGGCTTGTAAAAAAATATTAAATAAATTTGTTTAAAATTTTCTTGACTATCCTAAACATTTCTGCTATGCTGAATCTATCAAGAATCTAGATAGGAGTTGGCCGTTATGTGAATACGCCGCCTGAAACGGTGCCCTTAGACCGCACGAATGGTGCAGCCAGACCGCAGACATGGTGCATGGTCACCGCAGACATGGTGCATTGACAGGATGGCCACTAAAATGGAT
>NZ_NFIB01000063.1:0-2207 GCF_002159385.1 Flavonifractor sp. An52 | reverse complement strand
TGTCACCGCCGGAGTAAAATAGACCTATACGCCGGGCAAAAATTGACCCACGCCTAAAGACCGGCTATCTTAAAAGTGTGTGCAATACTTTTAAGGGAGATGGCCGAATGATTAGGAGTGGGCTGATACTAATGATAAAAGAATTAGCAGGAAAAGGCAAGAGTGCATATTCCATTGGGCGTGAAATTGGAGTATCGAAAAACACTGTCCGGAAGTACATAACACAGCCAGCGCAGCCGCATGGCTTGAAGGGGGTTAGAAAAGGCTCCAAGCTGGACCCTTACAAACCACAGTTGGACATCTGGATGCAGCAAGGTATTTTCAACTGTGTGGTGCTGCTGGAGCGGCTGCGGGCACTGGGATATGATGGCGGGATGAGTATCCTGAAAGAATATGTACATCCGTACCGGCCAGCGAAGTCCGCGCCGGCGGTGCGGCGCTATGAGACACCCAGCGGCAAGCAGGCACAAATGGATTGGGGTATCTGTCAGTATCGGGACCAAAGCGGGGCCCTGCACAAAGTGGCTGTTTTTGTGATGATATTAGGATATTCTCGTACCAAGTACATTGAGTTTGTAAGCCGCTGTGACCTGCGTAGCATGGAACGGTGTATGCTGAACGCATTTCTGTATTTCGGGGGTGTGCCTAAGGAAGTCCTGACCGACAACATGAAGACAGTTGTCGCAGGGCGTGAGGCTGGCAAGGTGATTTGGAATACCCAATTCTCTGACTTTGCGGTAGAGGTGGGCTTTCTGCCAAAGGTCTGTCGGGTCAGGAAGCCGCAGACTAAGGGGAAAGTAGAGCGTCTGGTCCGGTATGTGAAAGAGAACTTCTTCCCCGGCCGCAAGTTCACTGACCTGGAAGATCTGAACCAGCAGGCGCAGCTCTGGTGTAAAACGGTGGACTCCAAGCCCCATGGTACCACCGGTAAGGTCCCATTGCAGGTGCTGCCTGCGGAAGAACTGCTTCCATTACCCGCTCAGGAGATTCAGGACCGCTACCGCTGGGAGAGACGTACCGTAACCAGAGAAGGATTGGTGAGCTTTGACGGGATCCGTTATGGTGTACCATGGCAGTACAGCGGCAAGGAGGTCCAGGTACGGTTGTGCAGCGGCTCTTTGGAAATCTATGACGGAGAGATGCTTTTAGCCAGGCACCAGGTCCAGTACCATGCCGGAAAAATCATATGGCTTCCCGGACAGTACAAAGGCCTGGCAGAGCACAAAGGGATTGCCGCACCGTATCCGGCAGCCCAGCAGCAGGATCTCCAGGTGGAAGTACGGCCCCTGCAGTTCTATGACCGTTTGTTAGGAGGATCTGCACATGGTTGAATTAGAACATGCCAGAGCCCTTCTGGAACAAATGGGGCTGCAGACTGCGGCTCAACTTCTGGATGCTCAGTTGGAGCAATCCCTCCACGCACAGCAGACTTATGTGCAGTTTCTCAATGAACTGCTTTCTTCTGAACAGCAGCAACGCCAGCGAAAGAGCCGGGAGACCCGGCTGAAGTTGGCCAGGCTGCCCCACCGCAAGGGCCTGGAGGACTTTGACTTTGCGTTCCAGCCCAGCATTGACAAACGGCAGGTAGAGGAGCTGGGTACGCTGGCCTTCGTTGCCCGGGAGGAAAATGTCATCCTGCTGGGACCCCCTGGGGTGGGCAAAACCCACCTGGCTGTTGGCCTGGCACTCAAGGCGTTGGACGCCGGTATGGTGGTTTATTACACCACCCTCTCTCACCTCATTACGGATTTGAAGAAAGCTCAGCTGCAGGGACGCCTGGAACGCAGGTGGCGGGTCTACCTGCGTCCGGCTGTACTGGTGATTGACGAGGTTGGGTACATGCAGCTGGACCGCCAGGAGGCTGAGCTGCTGTTCCGTCTGATCTCGGAACGGTATGAGCACGGCAGTATCATCTTGACCAGCAATAAGTATTTCAGCGATTGGGGGGAACTGCTCAGCGACAACATTCTGGCCACTGCGCTGCTGGACCGACTGCTCCACCACGCCCATGTGGTGAATATCCGCGGCCAGACTTACCGGCTGAGGGAACGGTGGAAGGCCGGTGTCCAGCCGGTTCCACCAGCTGAGCTTCCGGCGGACAACTGACCGGCTGACAGAGTTCCGGCGTAAATAACCGGCGCTATGTTTCCGGCGTTTGGGTCATTTTCTGGCCGGCGTTTTAGATTTTTTACCGTCCGGCGTTGACA
>NZ_NFIB01000062.1:0-2533 GCF_002159385.1 Flavonifractor sp. An52 | reverse complement strand
GCCGCATGGCTCTGACTGCCAAAGATTTATCGCTCTGAGATGGCCTCGCGTCTGATTAGCTGGTTGGCGGGGTAACGGCCCACCAAGGCGACGATCAGTAGCCGGACTGAGAGGTTGACCGGCCACATTGGGACTGAGACACGGCCCAGACTCCTACGGGAGGCAGCAGTGGGGAATATTGGGCAATGGGCGCAAGCCTGACCCAGCAACGCCGCGTGAAGGATGAAGGCTTTCGGGTTGTAAACTTCTTTTATCAGGGACGAAGAAAATGACGGTACCTGATGAATAAGCCACGGCTAACTACGTGCCAGCAGCCGCGGTAATACGTAGGTGGCAAGCGTTATCCGGATTTACTGGGTGTAAAGGGCGTGTAGGCGGGACTGCAAGTCAGATGTGAAAACTATGGGCTCAACCCATAGCCTGCATTTGAAACTGTAGTTCTTGAGTGCTGGAGAGGCAATCGGAATTCCGTGTGTAGCGGTGAAATGCATAGATATACGGAGGAACACCAGTGGCGAAGGCGGATTGCTGGACAGTAACTGACGCTGAGGCGCGAAAGCGTGGGGAGCAAACAGGATTAGATACCCTGGTAGTCCACGCCGTAAACGATGGATACTAGGTGTGGGGGGTCTGACCCCCTCCGTGCCGCAGTTAACACAATAAGTATCCCACCTGGGGAGTACGATCGCAAGGTTGAAACTCAAAGGAATTGACGGGGGCCCGCACAAGCGGTGGAGTATGTGGTTTAATTCGAAGCAACGCGAAGAACCTTACCAGGGCTTGACATCCCGGTGACCGCTCCAGAGATGGAGCTTCCCTTCGGGGCACCGGTGACAGGTGGTGCATGGTTGTCGTCAGCTCGTGTCGTGAGATGTTGGGTTAAGTCCCGCAACGAGCGCAACCCTTATTGTTAGTTGCTACGCAAGAGCACTCTAGCGAGACTGCCGTTGACAAAACGGAGGAAGGTGGGGACGACGTCAAATCATCATGCCCCTTATGTCCTGGGCCACACACGTACTACAATGGTGGTTAACAGAGGGAGGCAAAACCGCGAGGTGGAGCAAATCCCTAAAAGCCATCCCAGTTCGGATTGCAGGCTGAAACCCGCCTGTATGAAGTTGGAATCGCTAGTAATCGCGGATCAGCATGCCGCGGTGAATACGTTCCCGGGCCTTGTACACACCGCCCGTCACACCATGAGAGTCGGGAACACCCGAAGTCCGTAGCCTAACCGCAAGGGGGGCGCGGCCGAAGGTGGGTTCGATAATTGGGGTGAAGTCGTAACAAGGTAGCCGTATCGGAAGGTGCGGCTGGATCACCTCCTTTCTAAGGAGACTTCGGCGCGAATTATATGCCGAGCGTAGCGAGGCATATAATTCTCAAAGAAGTGGTAACACTTCTTTGAGCCAACGGCGCGCCGTAACGTCCTAAGGTCAGCTTTCTGGGGTGAGTGAGCTTTCACGTTGTTTAATTTAGAGGGTACACGCGTTAAGAAAATATGCCGGCGGCATATTTTTAGCGTGTACCGCGGCGGCTATGCCGACGCGGGCCAGGTAGGCAAGAAGTGAATGGCACCTATTTACGGGCCCATAGCTCAGCTGGCTAGAGCGCACGACTGATAATCGTGAGGTCGGTGGTTCGAGTCCACTTGGGCCCACCACTTTCTCTCTCGATGGGGGTATAGCTCAGCTGGGAGAGCACCTGCTTTGCAAGCAGGGGGTCGTCGGTTCGAGCCCGACTATCTCCACCACAGTTCAATATCAGATCGAAGCACCTGGCAACAGATGTTTCGATCTGACCTTGAAAGAGGTTGGAAGTCAGCACCTTGAAAACTGAACAATGCAGATGGAAAGTATGAAGAGCAAGCAACAGAGGGCAATAACAGCAATGTTGTGGAACTTAAAGATAGAATGGCGAAAGCCGTTCTGGTGAATGGGTAAAACAATGTAGCCAATTGCAAAACTTCTGTGAGGCCTGCATAATTCATGATCGAATAGAGAACAGCTCAGAAATGAGACTGTTCTACTAAGGTCAAGCTATAAAGAGCGCAAGGGGAATGCCTTGGCATCAGGAGCCGATGAAGGACGTGACAAGCTGCGATAAGCTGCGGTGAGCTGCACATAAGCATTGACCCGCAGATTTCCGAATGGGGAAACCCGGCAGAGCAATACTCTGTCAGCCTGCGTTGAATCAAATAGGCGTAGGTGGGGAACCGCCTGAACTGAAACATCTAAGTAGGGCGAGGAAGAGAAATCAACAGAGATTCCGCAAGTAGTGGCGAGCGAACGCGGAAGAGGGCAAACCGAAGGATTTATCCTTTGGGGTTGTGGACCGACACAACGGCAGGATAGGTTAGCCGAACGGTATGGGAAGGCCGGCCATAGCGGGTGAGAGCCCCGTAGGCGAAAACCGAGTCCTGTTAGTCGAGTTCCAGAGTACCGCCGGACACGTGAAACCCGGTGGGAAACTGGGGGGACCACCCTCCAACCCTAAATACTACCTGATGACCGATAGAGGAGCAGTACCGTGAGGG
>NZ_NFIB01000061.1:0-3989 GCF_002159385.1 Flavonifractor sp. An52 | reverse complement strand
GCAACACTGCCAACGAGGATCATCTGCCTCCGCTGGTCAAGCGGAGACGGTGGCTGTCAGCACAAACGCAGGTGGCATAACCGGACATGTTGGGTGTGCGGTTTTCTTGACTATTCCAAAACAAAGCCCTCTGCACAGCATGACGATGTCACCTATATTGCTTATCCAAAAGAAGATGGTTTGCTTCATGTGGAAGGTGTGTGCTTTTACAAAGGAAACAAGTATACATATTCGCTCAATGAGCAGAAACAACCAGAAAAGCCCAGTACGGGGAAGTTCTATATTCTCCGCGGCCGCATCAGCCTCCGCTCCCCCAGCAATGGAAAAGTCCTACAGAAGAAAGGACCCGCACGTCGCAAAATACAGAACCGCTTGAAAGCCGATGGCCGTGAACCTTCTGCAGAATCTTTCTCTGCTAAGGCCGACCTTTATCTCGATACCACGAATGAAAAAGTGATTAAAGAAAAGGTCATGGAGAAAGCGAAAGAGCTGTCTGTAAAGAACGCCACCACCCTGGCCGATGTAAACAATGACCTTTATGCCGGCAAAATGCCCATTCCCCGGGCCGTTCAAATTTATGCGGATATTTTCCTGAAACAGCGGAAAGAAAAAGCGCATACCTCTGAGGAAACCTTGCGCCGCAGCAAGCGTGAACTGGAAAAGTTGGCTGGTCTGCTGGACAGATACACCATGGACGCTGTTCCCAAGGAGGCTCTTTCCGCTGCCTATAAAAAATTGTCCGAGAAAAGACGGGGAACGATTTTCCGCCTTGCCGAACAGTTTTGGGAATACTGCCGGGATCGTGGTATCTACTCCGGTGAAAATCCGTTTACCACCTTCCTGGCGGGGAGTCCATCCCACAAGAAGCGCAATATCGAAGCCCAGCAGAAAAAAGCGCAGCAGAAGGATTCTCTTTCCGAAAAGGAGGAACGTCGCCTGAATCAGATGATTGCGGAGGCCGATGTTGACGATCTTGGAGCAACCGGAGTTCTTCTGGAGAAGGAGGGCTTTACCGGCAGCGATGTATGTAAGCTCTCCTGGGATGATGTGCGCTTTAATCAGATGGGGCGGGAAGAAACCACGGCGCAGATTGTCACCATCAAAGAGTTTTCTACCGGGTCCCCCCGCGATTATACAAAGCCCGTATGCTCCTTCACCGCCCGGGAACTCTTCCGCCGCGCCGAAGAACTCAAGAGCCAGGGAATTGACCTGAAAGGACGCCGGATCCTGGAGAGCAGCTCCGGAAAGCGCATGACCAGTAAAGAACTTGCCGCCTATTGCAAGGCGGCTCTGCTCCGCTGCGGTGTCGGGCCTGATGCTTTGAAGCCCGACCCATCTTCCGCCAATGGAGCCAGAAGCCGTCTGCTTCAGAGTCATTATCATCACCGTCTGAGAAATAATGGCATCAAAGATGGCAGCGGAATCAGCGAGTTCCTCCTGGGACGCTCTTTGGCAGGCAATGTTACCTACGGCCATTACTGCAGCATGACCAGCCCGGAGGCCCAGGAACATCTGCTGAATCTTCTGGACCGGGATATCATATAATGTAATAGTAAATCCCAGTTCGCTAAGCTTGTCCTCGTTCTTTACCAAATCCTTTTCAATGGTATCGCCGACATAGAGGCATTCCGAATTTGGAGCAAAGCGCGGTGCAAATTCCTCGATAATTGCTTTTTGAAGTTGATTATGATCTCCTGGAGAAAAAGTGAAATCTTCACCGTTGATTTTCACAGGCATTTTGCGTCTGACACGCTTAGAGGCATATAGCTGAACAAGCGTGTCGTGATTAGTTTGAAAAGAAGTAAGCTTGGTTTCCCACCGATCTGTACCAAAACTCTGTACCAACTTTAGCATTTCATCTGTCAACCGATAGCGGTAATTTGGGCTATTGGTGGCCTTGCCATTATCCTCGATGAAAGCCGCATTTCTGAAATGGTGCATAGCCTGTTTTCTGAAGGTTTCACGACTATTTTCTGCATAAGTAGTCCCATAACTGTTATTCGCAAAAGCAATTACATCGTGAATACGAATCCATTCGTTGGTCGCATCTTGCCACGGAGTTTCCTCGACAAGTCCCGCCATGGCAAGCAAAACACAACAGCACATGGTATTTTGCTGCTTTGCCGGGACTTGCAAGGCATTTAATATCTCTTTTGCTTCATCTATTTTACTCATACATAACCCCTCAAAATTTTGTCACAAACCGGTTCCGACATATCGTGTGCAGCAATTAGCTCTTTTCCCATGGCCTCAATGACATCCATGGATGGAACCGGCATAGAGTTTACCTCAGTCGAATTGACCTGCGTTGAACCATTCAAAATCCTATAATAGCAGTCATACAAGGTGGAGTTAAACAAGACATAGAGACCGTACACAACACACTCCGAAAGATCACGCATCCCATCGATAAAATTTATCTTGTTTTGTGTGCTAATCTGGGAATACTCAGGATGCTTTTTTGCCAAGTAAACACCACATTGAAGCCGCCTATGTTCTTCTTTTGCTGTAAATCGTTTAACAAAAAGATAGTTCTTATTTGGCTGTAATAGCCCCCGCTGCTCAGTAACCAGATACTCGTGTTCCTTCCCTACAGGAAAAACCACTTTGCCATTTTGTATGTGCTGAGAATAGAACAATGGAACAGCCTGTTCTTCAGCTACATCTCTCAGTGCTTCTCTGTTTCGGAAGTCAACTGTAAGTCCAGTTTTCATTTTTAGGCCAATGCTTGGCAGGGTATTTTCCCACTTGTTCAAACTATCAAGTGTCTCTACTTCCTCAGCATTTGTCACCAGATATACATAGGAATCTGGTCCGTTGATAACAGCAGAATATGGAGCCTCAAAAATGGTCTTTTTTGAAAAGTCTGCATTGCTTTGGGTCGTAGTAATAGTAACAGTTTTTGGCTTTGAGCGCGTTTTTCTCAGCTTAATAATGATAGTTTCCTGCAGTACACTTTCTTTTTCAAAGACTTTATCGCGACTAACAAATAAGTGGATATGCTCCAAAATACCTTCGCTTAAAAACTTCTGACGAAATCTCTTGAAATACGCGCCAGAGGTCCAGGAGCGCGGAATAATATAAACCATTTCTCCGCCATCTCTCAAGTTAAACATACTCATAGAAGCAAAGAGAAAATAGAGATTGGGAGCGCCATAACATACATCTGGCATGGCTAAGGCTTCTGGGGCATCCTTTGCTATTTTCATATATGGAGGATTCCCGATTACAAAATCAAATTTTTCGGGCTCCAAATTCGCCCCTAACATCAAATTATAGTCAGTCGCTTGACTTAAAATATAGTTATCAGAAACGATTTCGTAGGATATTTTCTGTTTGGATTGACTACGCGCTACCTCCAGATTGGCCCGCAATAGCTCCATTACATTTGGGTCATTCTCATAGCAAACCAATCTAATCTCTTTGATTGCCGAGAAAGCTTGCAAGCGTTCCAATAGTGCAACTGAGAGAATGCCAGAACCAGCACCAGGATCAAGGATAGAAAGTGTCTGGCGCTTATCGGGAATCTCAAATAATTCAGCCATAAAAGCGGCAGTTTCTTTACTTGTAAAAAACTGGCCATATTTTTTGCGCTGGCTTTTCGGCATGCGGTCAATATATTCTGTTGTTGCTTTAATTGCAAAGTCAAGCATGCTCATGATTCGTAAACTCCATAATTTCATCGATGCCGCAGTTTAAAGCCACACAAATTTTATACAGGCTCTCCATTGATACAAATTCATTTTTTCCCATCTTTGCTAAGACATTAAAGCTAATGCCCGCAGCATCCTTTAAGTCCGAGCGTTTCATCTTTTTGTCAATGAGAATTTTCCAAAGTTTATCATAAGATACCGGCATTGCTACTTCTCCCCTCAATTGAAAAACTAACTTCCGGTTGGGTGGCCAGTCATGCGGAAGTTAATCTTGCAAAAAGGTACCTGGAAGTAACTCTTACAAACATTTTCCAAGACATTGACATGCTCCCAACG
>NZ_NFIB01000060.1:0-4606 GCF_002159385.1 Flavonifractor sp. An52 | reverse complement strand
AACTCAGGGACAGGGCTTGGATTGGCGTTGTCTTTTTCCTGCCTACATGGTCCTTTTTACTCATTCCCATTTGAAATTTTCTTGCATCACCTACTTGACTTCATACCATTGGACTGAATGATAAAAGGGCGGCGGCTTCAAGCCGCCGCCCTGCTTATGTGTGCTAGGGTCGCTAGGGGTACAGGTCGCTTAGATGACTTCCTCAACAGTGCTGGAACCGCTACCGCTGCCCTGAGAGTTACCGGACTCAGCTTCTTCATCCTCGGACTCAGGCTGATCCTGGTCCTCAGGGTTATCAGCTTCGGGGTTATCAGCTTCGGGGTTATCAGCCTCGGGGTCGTCAGCTTCGGGGTCATCAGCCTCGGGGTCGTCAGCCTCGGGGTCATCAGCCTCGGGGTCGTCAGCCTCAGGGTCGTCAGCCTCAGGGTCATCGGCCTCGGGGTTATCGATCTCGGGGCCATCGCCGGGATCAGGATCAGGATCGGGGTCAGGGGTAGGAGTTACGCTACCGCTACCGCCGCCGCCACCGCCGCCGGAGGAAGAACCGCCGGAGCTCTGGCTGGGAACAGTGTAGTCGGTGCCGGCGGTGACCGTCTTGCCGTTCACCGTCACGCCGTCGGTACCCTCAACAGCCAGGACCGCCACGCCCGCGGGAACGTTGGTCAGCGCCACATCGTCGGCCACCACGCTCACAGTGGCGTCGCCGGTGTAGCCCTTCATGGACACCTTGGCGCCCTCGGCAGCCACCACCACGGTGGCATCCGCGTCGCCGGTGAGCGTCACATTGTCAGCCAGAACCAGCACAACGCCGCTCTCCTTCAGTTCAACAGTGCCGTTCTTGACCACATAATAAGCGATAGTCTGGTCCAAAAGGGCCATCACGCTGGCGCGGTTGATGTTCAGCTTGGGGGCTATGTCACCGGCAGAAGTGCCGTTTACATAGCCGTTGTTGACGAGGGCGTACACATAGCCCTTGGCCCAGGAAGAAATCTCGGAGGAGTCGGCAAAGCTGCCATTCAGGCTGCTCTCCTCCTTAATGCCCAGCGCACGGGCAAACATCACAAAGAACATCTCACGGGTCACAGTGCCGGTGGGATCCATCTGATCGGCTGCAACACCATTCATGATGCCCTGTGCCACACAGGCGGCAAACGCATCGGCATACCAGGCGTCAGCAGCAACATCAGTATAGGCGCTGAGGTCGGCCTTACCAGTCAGCTTCAACAGATTAGCGAATACCTGGGCAGCCTCCGCCCGGGTCATCATGCCCTCTGGGTTGAACTGGCCGTTGGAGCCCTGAACTACACCCGCGTCGCTCCAGCGGGCGATGCTCTCCTCTGCCCAGTGCCCGGCGGTATCCGAGTACTCGGCGGCCATCGCCACGGCGGGCAGAAGAGATGTCAGCATACACAGGCAAGTTGCAATAGCCAATAGTTTCTTCTTCATGTTTCTACTCACTCCTATTATGTTGATTTCTTGTTGCGCTGTTTATCGGGGCACAGTGCGGAGCCGGAGCATTACCCCCCCTTTTGTGGACAAAATTGATATTCTGACGCACGGGCCAGTCGATGGAAATAAAGATTTCCATTTCTTGTTCTTTATTTTAGCTCACTACGCTTTAAAAGGCAATAATAATTTTAAGAAAACAACTATAATTTCCATACCAGGCATAATAGATTAGCCCGTCAGTGCGAGAGATGTACTGACGGCCACTTTTTTGCGCACAAAACCACAATTTTGTGGCCCCTCAAGCCGACATGTCGGCCTGAATGCTGGCCCGCAGACAAATTAGAAGTAAGCTGTGGAGCGGATGTGCGTCAGAATATCAATTTTGTCTCCTTATGATATGAGACGCAGTTGCTCCAGCACTTTGGCGTGCTCCGCTCCCGTGGAAAGAAGATAGATGCGAGTGGTCCCGATGGAAGAATGGCCCAGCACATCGGCCAGCTTTACCACATCCCGGCATGCCTGGTAAAACGTCCGGGCGAACAGATGCCGCAGGTTGTGAGGGAATACCTTGGTAGGTGCCACTCCCGCCCGCTGGCACAGCCCTTTCATCTCTCTCCATATCTGTTTTCTGGAGAGAGATGTCCCGCTTCTGGTGAGAAAGATCTCGCCGGAGGCGATTTTATTTTTTCTGGCATATTTCAGAAGCTTGCGGCAAAGCTTGCCCGGCAAGAGGATGGCGCGGATCTTGCCCTTGAGCGCTACCTCTACCTTCCCGCACCGGGCGGCATCCACGGTGAGGTATCGCACCTCGCTGACCCGGATGCCAGTGCTACAGATGCTCTCCATCAGCAGGGCTAGCCGCTCCCGGCCTGTGCTGCGGGCCGCTGCCAGTAGCTGGTCATACTCCCTGCGGGTCAGCTCCCGCCCGGCCTTCCGGAACAGCCGACGCTGTATTTTCAGGTGCTTGACCTTACAATCTGCCTGGCCGAGAAAGCACAAAAAACGGTCCAGCGCAGTTAGCTTGCCGTTGACGGTGGACGGCTCACAGCCCTGCGCAAGCAGAAACGCTTTCCAGCGGACACCAGCTTCCTTTTTCAACTGTTTTTTCCAAGCCAGGCCGCGAACTGTGCGACGTCTCTGCGGTATTTTTCTATTGTGGCCGCACTGCGCTCCTCACCGCTCAGATACTGACAAAAGCAATCCAAATCTTCCGTGCTGGGTGGATTGCAAAAGTAACTTCCGGTTTGCACGATTTACTTCCGGTTACGGAAAAGTCTTGCAAGACTAAATTCCGGATAAGTTGGGCAGGTAACAAAAACCCGGAAGTTAATTTTACAAACATTGCCGAAACCAGAATTTACTCTTGCAAAGGGAATTGAATATTACCAGCGGGTATGTTAGCATAGAGACAGATCAGACACCCGGGGTAAAAATGAGCATACCAAGTGGAGGTCGAAGGGTTTTTGCAAAATTTGCAAAATTTACTTCCACCCCTGAAATCGGATTTATTGCGAATGGCGGCAGCTTAATTTTACTTTTTGAGCAGTCGGGGTGTCAGATTGATATCGTTTGCGGGGATCTCCTGAATGCCGAGGGACGGCAGAATGGTTTCGCCGTATAAGAAGCTGAACAACCGGTGGGCTGACTGGTTATTCAGCTTCTTTCTCGTATAGGAGTTAATATGACTCATCATGAGCAGAACATCGCTCTGCTGCAGGTGGTCAAAGGATGTACCTTTGGGAAGAATCCGCCGAATAAATTCGTGGGTGACTTCACAGCTGCCCTTTTGGTCGGAACGCTGAGGATCACAATAAAAGACCCTGCTGCGCACCTCTCCAAGTTCGGTGCACTCAATGGAAACCGGGTCGGTAAATTCACTGCCTCTGTCCGTCAGAATGATGGGAAACAGTCGGCAGTATTGCTCGTGCCCAAGGGTTTCGTACAGCCAGTTGAAAACCTCTGTAACAGACCGTGCCGTGTTCCTGTCCCGCAGAAAGGCCAGCATGAGGGTTGAGTTGCGGAAGAACACTGTAAGCAGCACCTTGCCACCCTTGCGGCCCTCTACAGAATCGATTTCCACGACCGGAATATCTGGATTGGCTGCGGTGTATTTCAGAAAATCTTCATAGGTCCTGCCCAGGTGACACTGCTTGTCTACCCGTACAGAAGGCTTCTTTTTGCGCACCTTATAGCGTACCTTCCTGGGTAAATCAATGTTTCCCACAGACAGTAGCCCGGCATCCACATAATTGTAGATGGTTCTCTCGTCTAACATGATTTCGTCGCCATTATTCACGCAGATCTGGTGAATGGACTGACCCTGCTTAATGAGCGGCGAGATGATTCGGTCGATTCGCTCAAGCTCAGTTGGCGTCACGGCAAAACCCTGTCGGGATTCGCTCCGGGTCATCTCATACTCTTTCTGGGCGAATTTTGCTTCATAAAGGTGCCGCTCCAATTTACAGCCCTTGCGCTGCTGACATCCGTTGCAGACATACGGCGGCTTGTTCAGCTTGGAGCAGTGTGCCGTCTGGAAGTCGGGACAGGTCTCAAAGCATTTCGCCTGATAGCAGGAGTTGCAAGACTTTCCGTAAGCAAACTTACAGGGATTGCACACATCACCGTAGTGCTTGCATTCCTTGCGGACAACACAGGGATTGTACCCTCCAGCCTGCTTCAGCTTGATATGTGAGCGAACTTCCTTGGAAATGGTTGTAGGATCTTTTCCTAATTCTGCTGCAATGGCAGAAAAGCTTTTCTGTTCTCTGAGACCGACTTCAATGGCGATTCGGTCACTAAGGGTCAAATGTGTATTCTTAGCCATGGTTTTCTCCGTTTCTCTGCTGCCGCCATTCGGAGAAGACGAAGGGGCTCTGCCCCTTAAACCCCGAGGTTTATCGCTTTTGTTTCCGGGAAGGCAGCAAAAAAGGCAGCATCCGTTAAGATGCCGCCTTCCTGCAAACCCTATGTGCCGCTCAGGTTGCTCCTCAGCGTTGCCCTATCCTGCGCATAGGTAAAGCATTTACATTGTAATTTACCGTTGGGAGCATGTCAATGTCTTGGAAAATGTTTGTAAGAGTTACTTCCAGGTACCTTTTTGCAAGATTAACTTCCGCATGACTGGCCACCCAACCGGAAGTTAGTTTTTCAATTGAGG
>NZ_NFIB01000006.1:0-111310 GCF_002159385.1 Flavonifractor sp. An52 | reverse complement strand
ATCGGCCAGCTTCAGCACATCGGCTTTATATTCCGCGTCGTATTTCTGTCCCATCTGCTACACCCTTTCTGTGTTTTATTATATCACCTTGGGTGTGCGGTTTTAGTGTATCACTCCAATCTCGCCGGAGACGCCTTTGCCGAGGACTGGATCAGGCAGATCCGCGCCGATGTGCCGGATGCTCCTATTCTGGTCACCGCCGGCGGCCTGTTCCACTATTTTGAGGAAAGCAAGGTTGTGGGCCTCCTGCGGATGCTCACGGGGTTTGGAGAGATTGAAATCGTCTTTGATACCGTGAGCAAAAGCGGTATGGCCATGATGCGGAAAAAGTACATGAAGCAAGTGGGCCACGGAGATGCGCAGATGTTTTTCTATGTGGATTCCGCATCGGTGCTGGCCGGAAAAATCGGCAGTGGGGTCAGGGTGCTGGCTGAGGAGCCTTATTACCGCCATATCACCCGAACCGGATTGAAGCTGTCCACCAAGGTCAGCATGGCAGTTTCGGACCGATTCTGTATGGTGAAGATGGTACATCTCTGTCACAGCGCTAAATTCCATGACCAAACAGGATAAAGTCGTCCAATCGGAGCGGAAAGAACTGCGATGTGCCGCTATACTCAGTAAGGAGGGGCGCGCTGAGCGCCTTTTCTCAGAAATAATGGTTAGCATAATCTAACCACATGAATGGAGAGCGGTACATCATGAATACGCAGAAAAAAGGGATGACGGGAAAGGACATCATTACGGTGGGAATTTTCTCCGCCATCTACTTTGTCATTAACTTTGCTTTTATGCTTCTCAGCGGTCTGCATCCTCTGCTTTGGATCTTGATGCCTGGCCTGATCGCCATATTTGCGGGTATCCCATTCCTGATGATGTGTACTAAGGTGCCAAAGACCGGTGCGGTGGTTCTGATGGGCTTTATTACGGCCTTGATCTACTTTGTTACTGGCCAATTTACGGTGGTGATTCTCATTGCTTTTGCAGTGAGCTGCATCCTGGCGGAGCTTTGCCGGATCTGTAGCCATTACCGGTCTTTCCGTGGTAATGCTCTGGCCTACGTGTTTTTCTCGCTGGGGATGATCGGCTCCCCGCTGCCTGTCTGGATCATGCGGGACAGTTTTCTGGCGCAGATCAGCCAGCAGGGAATGCCGGAAGCCTATGTCTCCACCTTGGCGGCATTGACTTCCCCGGGTATGATCGTGGTTCTGGTGGGGGCGCCTATCGTGGGAGCTATTCTGGGTATCCTGCTGGCCAAAGGAATGTTCCGCAATCACTTTGAGAAGGCGGGGATTCTGTAACATGGAGGAGGCACGGCGCTGTTTGGTGTTCGACCCCAGGGTGGGTCTTGCTCTGCTGGTTTTCGCCAATCTGGCAGCCTTTAGTGAGCAACCTTTTTGGATGGAAATGATATGGATCGGTTTTCTCCTGCTCCTGATGCTGCTCCATCGCTGCTTTGCCATGGTGGGGAAAAGCCTCTTGATCTTCGGAGGAATCCTGTGCCTGCAATACTGGATTCTGCCGGCTGCGCCGGGATGGGTTGCTACCAGCTTCTCTATTTTTGCCAACTATGCCCGCCGGATGATGCCTTGCCTGATGCCCGGCTTTCTGATGATAAAGATTTGATTTCCCGTATCTCCGCCGCCATAGATAGGAACAAGGCAACGGCGGAATACCAGGCAGCAAGAAAGGAAATGCTTTCCGATCTCCCCGAACTCACAAAGGAAAGCGCCCGCGTTGGCCGGTTGTATTCATGGCCCGGCGGGTGGATCAGGCTGACCCGCGTATATCGCCTAACCGAACAGGAGGCAAACGAAAACGCGCTTCTTTACCTGGATAGATGGGAAGGCGTTGACCATACCGGAATGACCCACGGCGCAGCTTTTCACGATGGCGATACGCTAAAAACCACAAAAAATTGGAAGATTTAATCTTTTCTAAAACAGGAGGATGTTTTATGACCTGGCAAGAACTTTTTGCCCATAGCTGGAGAGGTGACGAGGCCGAGATCAAGATCTTTGACCACCTGCGCCGCCCGGACAAGCTGACCGACACCGACGGCGTAGCGCTGTACGACCGTAGCGCCGCCGGAACCATCCAGCGTATGGAGGAGGCGCTGGAAGCCCTCAAGGGCTACCGGCAGGCCCTTGCAGAGCGGTACGCGGTCCTTGCGACTATGCCTTATAAACTCCGCCTTGACCTGATCCGGCACAAAGGATGGTATGACAAGCGCGTGACCTACACCCTGCGCCTGGTCCGTGTCTATGAGGACGGCCACGAAGATACCGAGCACGAGACCAAATACCCCGGAACCGAGCGCCGCGCAGCTATCAGCGCTTTTGAGGCTATGCAGAAGCAGCGACCCGGGATCGAGTGCAATATGGACATCAGTAAAAAGAGCTGGGAGCGCTAACTGCTCTCAGCTCCGTGTGTAACGGCGTGTGCAATTTTTGCATCTGAACCAGGTTTTTAATTACAGAAATCGGAAACGCACAATGTAAAACGGAATCGCTCTTTCCGTTGCGAGAGTAAGAAAAAACCCCGTAGCCGTTGAAGCTACAGGGTTTTCTTTTTGGTGACCCGTCGGGGATTCGAACCCCGGACCCACTGCTTAAAAGGCAGTTGCTCTGCCGACTGAGCTAACGAGTCATATGGCTGGGATGGCTGGGCTCGAACCAGCGAATGCGGGAGTCAAAGTCCCGTGCCTTACCACTTGGCTACACCCCAACATGGCTGGTCAATAGCAAAGGGGCCGGAGCGGACGCTCCGGCCCTTCCGCCATGCGTTTATGGGGTGGGTGACGGGACTCGAACCCGCGACACTCGGAACCACAATCCGATGCTCTACCAACTGAACTACACCCACCATATGGAAAAACCAAACGGGAAAATGGCACGCCTGAAGGGACTCGAACCCCTGACCCACTGCTTAGAAGGCAGTTGCTCTATCCACCTGAGCTACAGGCGCGTATGGAGCGGGTGATGGGAATCGAACCCACGCGACCAGCTTGGAAGGCTGGGATTCTACCATTGAACTACACCCGCATGGGCGCTGACTGTTGTTAAGTACGTCAGCCAGAATATAGTAGCATACCATTTGCTATTTGTCAACGCTTTTTTACACAGTCCAGAAAAATTTTTCTCCAACTTGCAAAACAGGCCTTCCTTGGTTATGATGAGAGAGCAGGCTATCTGGCAGAGGAGGAAATCCCGGTATGAAAATCAGTTATCAGATGGTACGCCAAGCGGAAGAGATCCGCACCTATATCACACAGGCTGACCATTCGCTGTCGGCACTAGGTTTTACAGAACACAGCTTTGCCCATGTGACACGCTGCGCTGAGGTCGCTGCTGACATTCTGGTACAGCTTGGTTATGATGCTCATCAGCAGGAACTGGCCCGCATTGCTGGTTTTATGCACGACATCGGCAACGTGGTCAACCGCCACGATCACGCCCAAACCGGCGCGGTTATGGCCTTTCGTATTTTGGATAAGATGGGAATGGAACCGGCAGATGTAGCCGCTGTCATCACCGCCATCGGCCATCACGACGACTCTACCGCCTTCCCGGTCAATCCTGTGGCCGCCGCCCTGATCCTTGCTGACAAGACAGACGTGCGCCGCAGCCGGGTCCGCAACAAGGAGCACCAAAGCTTTGACATCCATGATCGGGTCAACTACGCCGCCGAGCGTTCCGATCTTTCGCTGGACAAGGATGCCGGTACCATTACCCTGACTCTGACCATCAATACAGAGTTCTGTGCCGTTATGGACTACTTTGAGATCTTTTTAGAGCGGATGCTCCTGTGCCGCCGAGCGGCCGAGCACCTGAGTCTCCAGTTCAAGCTGGTCATCAACGGTCTGGCTCTTCTGTAAGAGAAAGCCCGGTTCGGCGTTTGCCGAACCGGGCTTTTTTATTCTTTCACGCAATTACATGAGACGCACGGTGTAGTAGACCGCCAAGATCAGCAGCCAGGCTACCAATACGCCGTACAGCAGTGCCAGGGCCCCCAGCACGCACGCCGCGATTACCACCACGGCGACCAGGGCGCAGGTCACATAGAGCATGGCGTAGTTCGCGTTCTTGGGCAGGATTTCCTTGCTCTTTCCTTTGATGTTCCACACGCCCTTGTGGGCCTGGAGCATCCGGAAGCACACAGCGGCAACCACAACGATCACGGCCAGTACAGCCAGATAGCCATATCCCACCAGAGGACTGCTGGCAGCCTGAGCAGCAACTTTAACGCCCAGCAGGCCCAAAGCACCGAGTACCGCAGCAAAGAAAAATTCCCGCTGGTAGAGATAGTAAATCAGCGCCAGCACGGCTACCGCAGGCACCGCGATGTACAGGAAATTGATGCCCTTGTCATAGAAGTAATGAATGACCACCGCACACACGGCCAGCACCAGAGAAATCCCGGTCAGGACCCCCGGCAGACAAAGAGAACGGCCTGCACGCCAGAATACCAGGGTCCAAATCAGCAAAACCACGAAGCAGATCGGCAGTACAATCGACAATACATTGAACATTCCCTGAAGGGCCACCGCAATATAGACCTGTTCAGTGGTAAAGTTTACATATACCTTGTTCAGCAGAAGGAGCAGAGCCTCCAGCACCACAGCGCCCAGAATCCACCAGAGGACTTTGGTCAAAACGATGTCTTCTTCCCGTGCGCGCTGGGCTTTCTGTTGTTCTTTCTTATTCATGTATCCATCTCCTGTGGCAAAGTGTTCGGCAGATATGGCGAACAACTCTGAATCATCAATCTCATATAGTTTATCAGAATCTGCCGCATATTGCAAGTCAAGAATCCCTTTTCTCTTTTCAATCGTGAAAAACTATGCTAGAATAAAGTCTGCAAAAAATTCCAAAACCGCGGCGCCATCGGTCTTTGGCGGAGCCGCACCATGCAGAATGGAGTCAATCATGAAGCGTTTTCTTCCTTTCCTTTGCTGTCTGCTTTTCCTAGCTGGCTGCACCGCCCCCTCTGCCGATGCGGAACCTGCACAGGTCCAGTTCTTTTCCATGGACACCGTCATGTCCATCCGTGTATATAACGAAGGCGGCGAAGATGCCATCCAGGCCGCCCGGCAGGAGGTCGAACGTCTGGACAAGCTACTTTCCCGCACCAATCCGGACAGCCAGATCTCCCTTCTCAACAGCCATGCCGGCGACGGTACCCTGATCTCTTTGGATGCCGAGGTGGCAGATCTGCTGTCCTTTGCCAAATCAGTTTCTCAGCTGCTGCCCGGCTGCTTTGATATCACCATCGCGCCTGTGATGGACTGCTGGGGCTTTACCAAGGAGGAGCGCCACGTTCCTTCAGCTGAGGCTTTGGCCGACGCTATGTCTCTGGTGAACAGCGAAGCCCTCATTGTGGATGAGGCCTCCTCCTCTGCCCGACTTGAGCAGGCAGGCATGGAAGTGGACCTGGGCGCGGTGGCCAAGGGCTTTGCCGCCGGCCGGGCGGACGCCGTGCTGCGAGAGTATGGCGTTACTTCCGCTCTGCTGGATCTGGGCGGCAACGTCACCGCCATTGGCAGTAAGCTGGATGGTTCCGCCTGGCAGGTGGCGGTCAAAGACCCGCAAAACACCTCGGAGGCTCTGTGCGTCCTCTCTCTGGAGGACCAGACCGCCTCCACCTCCGGCGGGTATGAGCGCTATTTTGAGGAAAACGGTCAGACCTATCACCACATCATCGATCCCAAAACCGGCTATCCCGCCGACAGCGGTCTTTTGTCTGTGACGGTGATTTCCTCCGACCATATGCTGGCCGACGCTCTCTCCACCACCCTGTTTGTAGCCGGTCCGGAGGAGGCGCTGGACTTCTGGCGCAGCAGGGATGATTTTGAGCTGGTGCTGTGTACGGAGGACAACAGGGTAATCGTCACCGAAGGTCTGGAGGCGGGCTACCGCCCCGCCGGTGAGGATCGGGGGTATACCTATGAGATCGCCCGCCGCTGATCGCCGCCGTCCCACCCTGTGGGACGGTCTGGTCGTACTGGCTGTAGTGGCTTTCGCGGTACTTCTGGTATTCCTGCTGCGCCCTGCAGAGGGCAGCGCCGTCACCGCCGTCATCACCCTGGATGGCGAGACAGTGGCCCAGTATCGCCTGGATCAGCTGTCCCAGCCGGTTACGCTGGATGTGGAAGGGGCAGCCTACCCCCTCACCATCCGGGCGGAACAGGGCCGTATCTGTATTGAACACAGCGACTGTCCCAGTCAGGACTGTGTGCGTACCGGCTGGATCAGCCGCCCGGGGCAGCAGATCATCTGTCTGCCCAACCGGCTGGTCATCTCCCTGTCCGGTACGGAGCCTGAACCCTTTGACGCGGTAACAGGCTGAAAAATTCCCCACCTGCGTTTCTTTTTTCCTGGAAGGAGGTTCGCCTGTGTCTGTTTCCCTCCGACGGCTCACCCGCTCGGCAGTCCTCACGGCCCTGGCCCTGGCTCTCTCCGTGGCGGAGGGCCTGGTCCCACTGACCATTCTTTTCCCCCTTCCCGGCCTGCGGCTTGGCCTGGCCAATCTGGTCACCGTGTACGCCCTGTGCCGTCTGTCCGGTCGGGAGGTTCTGCTGATTCTCATTGCCCGCTGTCTGCTGGGTTCCCTGCTGGGAGGCAACCTGATGGCACTGGCCTTCTCTCTCACCGGCGGTCTGCTGGCCCTTGGTGTCATGGCCCTGCTGCTGCGGCTGCCAGGCCTGTCCCTGTTCGGGGTGTCCATTGCCGGCGCTGCCGCTCACAATACCGGACAGATCCTGGCTGCTATGGTCGTGTTGGGCACTCCCGCTCCTCTGGTTTATCTGCCCCCCCTGCTGCTGTGCTCTCTCATCACCGGAACGGTCACCGGCGGAGTCTCCATTCTGCTGGTCCACCGGGTCCCCTTTCCCGGAAAGGTATGAATGGTAGTTGTCACACCTGAAAAAAGGTGGTAAAATGAGAACCCAATCTCATTTTACCACCTTTTTATTTGTCAGGAGGGATTGCTATGACCGACCGGGAACTGGTGGATCTGGCCTTTACCATGTTGGAACGCTCCTATGTCCCCTACTCTCATTTTCCTGTGGGCGCCGCCCTGCTGTGCGCCGACGGGACGGTATTCACCGGCTGTAATGTGGAAAACGCCGCCTACGGCTCCACCATCTGCGCCGAGCGCACTGCTCTGGTCAAGGCGGTGAGCGAGGGCCACCGGGATGACTTTGTCCGGTTGGCTGTGGTGGGCAACTCCACCGACTACTGCTGGCCCTGCGGTGCCTGTCGTCAGATGCTTTACGAATTTGCTCCCGACCTGACGGTTCTGGTGGGCCGCTCTGACCGGGACTTCGTTCGCCTGCCCCTCCATGAACTGCTCCCCCACGGCTTCGGGCCCAAGTCTCTGGCGTGATGGGAAACCAGGTTTACGTCGTCTCCTGCACCGATTACGCCAAAGCGGAGACTGCGCTGCGGAAAACGGTGGAGCGGATGGGCGGAATTTCCCGGTTTGTTCAGCCGGGTGAGCGCATCCTGCTGAAGGCCAATCTGCTCCGCCCTGTCCCGCCGGAGGCAGCGGTTTGCACCCACCCGGCGGTGATCGGCGCTATTGCCAAGCTGATCCGGGAGGCCGGGGGCACTGCCCTCATCGCCGACAGTCCCGGCGGCGCGCTTCAAAAGGAATCGGTACTCCGCAATCTGTACGAAAAGACCGGTGCGGCCCAGGCTGCTCAGGAGTCCGGTGGCGAGGTCTGCATGGACCCCTCCGCCCGTTTAGTAGAGCTGCCGGAGGGAAAGGTGCTCCGGCAGGCCGAAATCATCTCCCCCGCTCTGGACTGTGACGGCATCTTTGATCTGTGCAAAATGAAGACCCATGTCTTTATGGGCATGACCGGCGCGGTCAAAAACAGCTTCGGTCTCATCCCCGGCCTGACCAAGGTGGGTTTCCATGGCTCTCACCCGGATCAGGCCCAGTTTGCCCAGGTGCTGTTGGATCTCATTGGCTTTATGAAGCCCCGCCTCAGCGTCATGGACGCCGTTCTGGCCATGGAGGGGGAAGGTCCCGGCTCCTCCGGTACGCCCAGACAGGTAGGCCTGCTTCTGCTCTCAGATAATCCTCTGGCTCTGGATGTGATCGCCGGGGAGATCATGGGGCTGCCCCGAAACAGCAACCCCGTTTTGCTGGCAGCGGAGGCCCGGGGGCTGTCTCCCACCCGTTGGGAGGATGTGGAGCTGATCGGCGCCCGTCTGGATGACTTGCGCATCCCGGACTATAAATTTCCTGCCAACGTGCGGAGCAATCTGATGGAGTTTCTGGGGCCCCTCACCGGCGCTGCCGGGCGGCTGTGTAAGAGCCTGCTGTCCCAGACTCCCAGGGTACAGTCCAAGGTGTGCGTGGGGTGCGCCATCTGCAAAAACGCCTGTCCCGGCAAAGCCATCACCATGACCGGCCCCGACGGCACAGCCAAGATCCACCCGCGCTCCTGTATCCGCTGCTACTGCTGTCATGAGTTGTGCCCCCACAAGGCGGTGAAGCTGAAACGCAGCTGGCTGGGCAAGCTCTTAGGCAGCTAAATGGCGGCATTTAAATTTTTTGAATATTGCACACAAAACAGGATATGCTAACAGCGGTATCTCAATTTGGAGGAGGCAGCATATCCTATGTTCCTGGACAAGATCGCCCTGGTCCTTGCCATCATCGGCGGACTCAACTGGGGCAGCATCGGCATTTTTCAGTTTGACCTGGTAGGCTTTCTCTTCGGAGGACAGTCCAGCACCTTCAGCCGCGTGATCTTTACCCTGGTTGGTCTGGCGGCTATCTGGTGTATTTCTCTGCTCTTCCGGGACCTGCGGGACAAAGATCACACCTAAGCGCCATTTTAAAACGGGCCTTCCGCAACATGATGTTGCGGAAGGCCCGTTTCCTGTTAGTTTTGCTCCAGCAGGTCCAGAGCCGCCTCCAGCTGGGCATCTCCCTCATCGGTGAGATAGACCTCCCGATCCAGAGTCAAACCGGTCCCAATCAGCGACGTACCGCTGCCGGTAAAATAGGCCCCGGTAGAGATGGCCATAGCGCCGCCGTGGGGCAGGGCGAAGGTCTGCTGAGAATACCCCTTCCCGCTGGTGGGTTCGCCCACAATGACCGCCACTCCCTGCTCCTGGAGTTCGGCAGCAAAGAACTCAGCGGCAGAGTAGGTATTGGCATTGACCAGCACTGCCATGGGCAGATCCACACAGGCGGCATCCGACTGGGTAACCTCCTCATTGCCTGCCCGGTCCCTGCTGATGAAGATGGGTCCCTCGGGCAGCAAGAAGTCCAGCATTTCGGTCAGCTCACTGAGGTAACCGCCTCCGTTGTTGCGCATATCAAATACCAGCGCCTCGGCGCCCTCTTCCTGGAGACGGGTCACCTCTTCCTTCAATCGGTCAGCGCTGTGGTCGTAGAAATTGGCCAGGGCCACATAGCCCACATTGCCCTCCAGCATCTTGGCTGTGACCGGATCGCTGTCCAGGCTGGCCCGGGTCACCTCCACCGTACGGGTCTCCCCGTCCGTTCCCAGGACCTCCAGGGTAACAGTTGTCCCCTCCTCGCCCTGGATACGCTCAGCACCCTCATAGCGGGCCTCACCGGCCAGAGAGAAGCCGTCCACCGCGGTAATCACTTCACCGCCCTGGAGGCCGGCAGCCTCCGCAGGACCGCCTTCTGTTACCTCTACAATGGTCAGGCCATCTTCCGACTCATAGTTCACTGTAACGCCGATGCCCACATACTGGTTGGTGCGGCGCTGGTTCTGTGCCTCATACTCCTCCTCTGTGAGGTAGTAGCTCCACCGGTCTCCCAGACCGTCCACCATACCGCTCAGGGCAGAATCCACCACCTGCGTCTCATCGTACTCTCCCACAAACCGGCTGTTGACCAAGTAGAGGCCCTCCAACAGGGACAGGCCCTCCTTGCCGAAGATCCCATAGAAAACAGCCAGCAGCACCCCTGCCGTCAGGAGCATGGTGACCGGCAGCAGGATGATCAGATGGAGGGCGGAGAAGCGTTTGGTTCGCATACTGTATCATTTCCTTTCTGAACGTAATAAGCAAAGAAGGGCGGAGGGGTTGCCCCCTCCGCCCTCATGTACCATTCAATTTTACCACGGGGGAGTCAAATTCAGCGACGGGAATTTGCTCTCCGGATCCACCCGCGTATAGTTGTCCCGCACTTCAAAGTGGAGATGATTGCCGGTAGAACTGCCGGTGGTACCCACATAACCGATCACCTGCCCCTGGGTTACCATCTGGCCCTCGCTCACCGCACGGGAACTCATATGGGCATACAGGGTAGAGTTACCGTTGCCGTGGTCGATGACCACATAGTTGCCGTAGGAGTAGTGATAGGCAGAGGTGACCACCTGCCCGCTCTTGGCAGCCAGAATAGGCGTTCCACCCGACGCGGGGATATCAATGCCGGTGTGACTGTGGGCCACGCCGGTAATGGGATGAATACGATAACCAAACTGAGAGGACAGGCGGTAATATCCGGGCAGCGGCCACAGATAACCAGTCTCCGAGGAGATCACGATATTGTTCTGCTTCCGCTCCTCCTCCAGCTGCTTCTGCTTCTGGGCGATCTCTGCCTGGATCTCAGAAGCTGCGGCGCTCTCCGCATCCAACTGGCGGTTAACCTCAGCTGTGTCCGCGTTGATCTGATCCACAAGGGCCTGAGCCTCAGCCACCTTGGCCTGCTGTTCGGCCTTCTTGGCCTCCTGCTGTTCCTTGGCTGCCTGCTCCTCTGCCCGTGCACTCTCCAGCTCGCCCTGGACCCGCTCCAACTCCTCTCGGGTAGCAATCAGCTGGTCCATGACCTCATTGTCGTATGCCATAACCGCATCCACATCGGCAATGCGGTCCAGCAGGTCGGAGAAACTCTCGGCATTGAAGAGGATAGACCAGTAGGACACCGTCCCCTGTTCCTCCATCATCCGCACCCGCTGGCAGAACAGGTCGTACTGCTCCGCTTCCCGAGCCTCCGCCTCCTTACGCTCCTCTTCCTTCTGGGCGATCTCTCCGTCATAGTAGGAGATCTGGGCGTCAATGTTGGCAATCTCAGCGTTGATGGCATTGAGCTGCTCGGTCAGCAGCTGTCGCTTTTCCTGGGCAGCAGCCTGATTGGCCTCAAGATCAGCCAGCTGATCTTTCAGGGCATCCTGTTTGGCCTGACTCTCCTCCTGCTCCTTTTTCAGAGCATCGATCTCACTCTGGGTCACAGCTCCTGCGCTGCTGATGATCATGCTGACCATGGGCAGCAGCATCAGCAGCGCCAATACTGCTGCCAGGACACCCACTACCACGCGCCGGGGTTCTACCTTCTTTGTGGAGTTTTTCTGATTGGTTTTCTTTCCGCTTTTTGCCACAATTTTTCTCCTTATCTGTCTGTGCCGTAGGTCTGTCGCTTACCAATTATAGGCCCGAATAAAGGAATTGGACAAGCCGGGGAAGCAGCCCTCCGGGTCCACTCGCCGACCGCCAACCCGCACCTCCAGATGCAGGTGATTGCCTTTGGAATTGCCCGTATTGCCCACATATCCAATGATCTGCCCCTGGTTTACCAACTGTCCTTCGCTCACCGCCCGGGAACTCATATGAGCATACAGGCTGGTGGTTCCGTCTCCATGGTCGATGACCACAAAGTTACCGTAGGACCAGTTGGCGCCGGAGCCATACTCCGACATGATGACCTGCCCGCCCTTGGTGGCATAGATGGGGGTGCCTCCTGCCGCCGACACATCAATGCCGGTATGGCTGTGGGCCTGGCCGCTGATGGGATGAATGCGGTAGCCAAAGGCAGAGGTGAGGGTCAGACAGCTACTGGGCAGGGGCCACTGGTATCCCGAACCAGTAGGAGGCAGGGTCACATTCTGCTGTTTCCGCTCCTCCTCCAGCTGTTTCTGCTTTCGGGTGATCTCAGCCTGAATGCTGGCAGCGGCGGCATCCTCTGCCTCCAGCTGCCGGTTGACCTCGGCGGCATCCGCGTTGATCTGATCCAGCAGCTTCTGGGCTTCTGCCACCTTGGCCTGCTGCTCCGCCTTTTTCGCTTCCTGCTGGTCACGGGCCTCCTGCTCCTCGGCTCGGGCACTCTCCAGTTCTCCCTGGACCCGCTCCAGCTCCTGCCGGGTGGCGACAAGCTGGTCCATAATCTGGTTGTCATAGGCCATCACCGCGTCCACGTCAGCGATGCGATCCAGCAGATCAGAAAAGCTGTCGGCGTTGAAGAGGATGGACCAGTAGGACACCGTTCCCTGTTCCTCCATCATCCGTACCCGCTGGCAGAACAGGTCGTACTGCTCCGCCTCCCGGGCCTCCGCTTCTTTCCGCTCCACTTCTTTCTGGGCGATCTCTCCGTCATAGTAGGAGATCTGGGCATCGATGTTGGCAATCTCAGCGTTGATGGCGTCCAACTGCTGGGTCAGAATCTGCCGCTTCTGCTGCGCGGCGGCCTGGTCCTCTTTGATATCGGACAGCTGGTCCTTCAGCGCCGCTTGCTTGGCCTGACTTTCCTGCTGTTCTTTTTTCAGCGCGTCGATCTCGCTCTGAGTCACCGCCCCCACCTGGGTGGCAGCCGATGTACACAATGCCAGAACCAGCACCCCGCACAAAAGCCGGAGTCTGGAATGTTTCCGTCTCATAAGGTCTCCTTATTCCGGATGACGCAGGCGGATCACACCTGCAGGAACTTGCGGATGGCCAACATGGAGCCCACCACACCGATAAGCAGGCCGGTAATCAGGAAGGCCCCAAACACCCACAGGGCCATGGGCTGGAACGGCAGCACCTTGATGAGGTCGATGGTGTCCGTACCGCCGATGGCACGGCTGACCAGGGTATATACCCCCCACTGGAGGAAGAAGCCAACCACCGCGCCGGTGACGCCCAGGATCATGCCTTCAAAGACAAAGGGCCAGCGCACAAAGGCATTGGTGGCACCGCACATCTTCATGATAGCGATCTCCTCCCGCCGGTTAAAGGTGGCCAGCTTGATGGTATTGGAGATGATAAACAGGCTCACCAGCAGCAGAATAGCCACCAGGATCAGGGCCACACCGCCGGCAATATTGCGGATGACCGTAAAGCCCTCGGCGATCTCAGGGGCAGACTTGGTGGAGGCCACACCCGTCACCTGCTTTACCGCCGTCTCGGTCTCGGACAACTTGCTGATGTCCTCCAGATAGATGTGGAACCGGTCCCGGTATACGCTGGAGGGCAGGCCCTCAAAGAGGGGGTTGCCTTCGTAGTCAGCCTCAAATTCCTCCTGAGCCTCTTCCTTGGTAACAAACTCAGCCCGCGCCACATTGGGCACAGCCTCAATATCATCCTGAAGGGCACGGGCCTCCTCCTGAGAAAGGGTCTCATCGATGTACGCAGTAAACTGGTTCTCCTGCTCCAGGTCGGAGAAGTTGTGCTGGGCGTTTACCGCCACCAAAGAGAAGGAACCCATGATAAGCAGACAGCACACAATCATGCACACTGCCGCAAAGGACATAAATCCGTGGGTAAAAATACTGTGAAAGCCCTCGGAAAACAGATAGCCAAAATTATATCGTTGTCTCATTGTTGTAATACCCGCCTGTCTCATCGCTGATGATCCTGCCGTTTTCGATGGCCACCACTCGCTTGGAGAAGCGGTTGACCAGTTCCCGTTCGTGGGTGACCACCAGCACGGTGGTGCCCAGCTCGTTAATGCGCTCCAGCAGCATCATGATCTCCAGAGAGCGCATGGGGTCCAGGTTGCCGGTGGGCTCGTCGGCAATGATCATCTGGGGATTGTTCACCAGAGCCCGGGCGATGGCCACACGCTGCTGCTCACCGCCGGAGAGCTGGTCGGGGCGCTGATCTCCCTTCTCCAGCAGACCCACCAGATCCAGCACATAGGCCACCCGCTTGCGGATTTCCCGGGAAGAGGCACCCACCGCCTGCATGGCAAAGACCAGATTTTCCTTCACGGTTTTCTTGTCGATCAGGCGGAAGTCCTGGAAAATAACCCCCAGCGTGCGCCGCATATAGGGCACCTGCCGAGGCGTAATGTTGTTTAGGTTATAGCCGTTGACCATGAGCCGCCCGCCGGTGGGGGCGATCTCAGCGGTAATCAGCTTCAGAATGGTGGATTTACCGGAGCCGGAAGGACCCACCAAAAAGACGAATTCTCCGTCGTCAATGCGCAGATTGACCCCTTTCAGGGCCTTGGTCCCGTTGTCATAGGACTTTTGAATATCGATCAGACGTATCACGCTGTGTACCTCATTTACAGGATTGGGGACAAACTCACGTGCCGCAGAAGACGTCGTCACCGACGTCCTCTGCGGCTGATATGGTTTCTTTTAGTTGTCGATGCCGCGGGAAATCAGATACTTCTTAACCATCAGAGCCACCTTGAAGGTGATGGCATCGTCAAACTCCCGCAGGTCCAGGCCGGTGAGCTTCTTGATCTTCTCCAGGCGGTATACCAGGGTATTCCGGTGGACGAAGAGCTTCCGGGCAGTCTCAGACACGTTCAGGTTGTTCTCAAAGAACTTGTTGATAGTGAACAGGGTCTCCTGATCCAGTGCGTCGATGGGATTTTTCTTAAAGACCTCCTGAAGGAACATCTCGCACAGAGTGGTGGGCAGCTGGTAGATCAACCGGCCGATACCCAGATTCTCGTAGTTGATAATGCTCTTCTCGGTGTCGAACACCCGGCCCACATCAATGGCAATACCGGCCTCCTTGTAGGCCCGGGCCAGTTCCCGAATATGGCCCACGATGGTGCCAATGCCGATGACCACCCGGATATGGAGTTCCTCGTTGATCTTGTCCTCGATCTGCTTGGCGATCTTGTGCAGATCCCGGGTCTCAGCCCCATCATTGAGCTGCTTGATGAGGGCCACGTCGGTCTCGCTGATGGAGAGCACGAAATCCACCTGCTTGTCGGGGAACAGGGCGTGGACCACGTCAATGAGGGCCGGATCGGTGGTCTCCACCTGACGGATCAGGAAGACCGCCCGGGGCGCCTCGGAGACAAAGTGCAGCTCCTTGGCCCGAACATAGATATCACCCAAAAGGATATTGTCGGAAATAATATTCTTGACAAAGGTAGCCTTGTCGTGCTTCTCCTCATAATAGGTCTTGGCGCCGTTGAGGGCCACCGTAGCCATGGAACAAACCATAGTAGCCTCGGCATCCTCACCCTTGACAAAGACCGCATAGTCAAACTGGGAACCCCAGCCGGCCAGTGCCTTAAAGGTACGGCCCTCAAAGCGGACGGTGTCTCCCTCGCCCCGGTTTACCGCCTCAACTGCACCAGGCCAGTGTTCCCCAATACAGCTGAGTTCGTTGCAGGCCACAACCGTTCCCTCAGAATCGATCACGCCAATGGCCCGTTCGGTGCTGTCTTTCATCTGTAAGACAACGCTTTGGAAAATTCTGCTGGACATGGTTGTATGCCTCCTTATATTAATCCCCACTTTGGGATACTCTGTCTATTACACGCAACACACACGGGCTGAGTGCCCTATTTCCTCTTCAGACAGTTCTTGACGCAACTGTTCATTCAACAGTCACTATTATACCGGTTCTTTTTGCTCTTTTCAATAGCTTTTTCAAAGTTTTTTGGTGATATTGACTAAAACACGCAAAAAATTACCAACTCTGGGGAGAACCTACGCTCATACTCCCGCTGTCAGACGCAATGCCGCCATCTCTTCCTCGGTCAGAGGTCTCCATTCCCCCCGCTTCAATGCAGGGTCCAGTTTCAGCGGGCCCATGGTAAGGCGTTTGAGGTAGCGCACCGGCTTGCCCCGGCTGGCCAGCATCCGCTTGATCTGGTGATATTTTCCTTCCCGCAGAGTGACGATGGCAGTATCAGGCTGCCCCAGCACCTCCAGACCGGCAGGCATACACACCAGCCCGTCTCCCAAAGTCATGCCGGTGGAAAAAGCCTCTACATCCGTCTCATCCAACTGCCCTTCCACCTGGACAAAATAGGTCTTATCCACATGACGTCGGGGCGCCAGCAGCCGGTGGGCAAGCACACCGTCATTGGTAAGCAGCAACAGGCCCTCGGTATCCTTGTCCAGCCGACCTGCCGGAAACAGCCCCACCCGTTTTAGGTGGTCGGGCAGCAGTTCCAGTACCGTGGGCTGTTTGGGGTCCTCGGTGGCGGACACCAATCCAGCCGGCTTATGGAGCATGAGATAGACCATGCGCTCCCCGGAAACGGAAACACCGTCCACAGCAAATTCGGCGGCGGGATCCCATTTTTCCTCCGGAGAATGAACCGGGACACCATTTACCGTTACTCGACCAGCCCGCACCAGTTCCCGGACTTCCTTCCGGGACCACCGGCCCGTATTGGCCAAAATTTTGTCCAGACGTTCCAATGACGTACCTCCTCATCAGCTTTCCCCTTTTCCGTCATAACCGGCACCATAGGCACATACTCTTTGAGTATCAGTACTTTGGGAAAGGGGCGTTGCGCTGTGTTTATTATTACCGCCAGGGTCCGTAAAGGACCTATACTGGCTGTGGCCGCCGCTGCTGTGGTAGTCTGCGGGGTCCTGCTGACTGCGGCAGGTTTGGGCGGCCGGGATACGGCGGTCTCCGGCGTGGTCAGTCCCACCGGCGTCAAATCCAATGAGGATCGGATCGCATATCTGGAGAGCTATGGGTGGCAGGTCTCCCAAGAGCCCTCTGCTGTAGAGGAACTGCTCATTCCGGAGTCCTTCGATGACAGCTACACCCAATACCTGGAGCTCCAATCCTCCCAGGGCTTCGATCTGACCGAATATTGCGGCAAGCGAGTTAAACGGTATACCTATGAAATCAGCAATTACCCTACGGGGGAAACCGGCATCCAGGCCGGACTGCTGATTTACAAGAATACCGTCATCGGCGGAGATGTACTTTCTCCTCAGTTGGGCGGGTTTATCCATGGGCTGGAGATGCCAGGCTAGATGAGGCAGCAGCTTAAAACCATCGGCACCCTACAAAAAATGGCCGCTTTCGCGGCCATTTTTTGTAGGCACATAGAGATGAAGCAAGCCACCCGCTGCTTACTCTCTTCCGCTGTCACTCACCCTGTTGTTGCTCCCGAATCAGATGCACATTCAAATGGTTGTAGGGAATTTCAATGCCCTGGGCGTCAAAGGCAGCTTTGACCTGTTCCAGCAGATCGTAGTACAGATCCCAATAATCTGCGGTAGCGCACCATACCCGGACACTGTACTCGATGCTGCTGTCCAGATAAGCCGACACCCGGACAAAGGGTTCCGGTGTAAACAGAGCCTTAGGATGGGCGCCGATGACTCTCTTGATGGCGGCAATCACCTTTTCTGGCGCATCGTCATAGGAGGTGGTAAACTTCAAGTCCACCCTCCGCTGCTCCGCCGTGGTATAGTTGATGATCTTTTCAGCGGAGATCTGGCCGTTGGGTACCGAAATCACCTTGTTGTCGATGGTACTCAGCTTGGTATAGGCCAGGCCCACTTCCTTTACCGTACCGCTGACGCCGCCGGCCTCCACATAATCCCCCGCTTTGAAGGGCTTGGACACCAGCACCTGAATGCCTCCCGCTAAATTGGACAAGGTCCCCTGAATGGCCAGGGATACGGCCAAACCGATCACGCCCAACACCGCCACCAGGCTGGTCATAGGCACGCCGATGTAGTCCAGCACGATGCACACGGTAATGAGCCACAGAATGACCCGCAGAGCGGCATGAATAAAGGTATGGAGGCTCTTCTCCATCTCCAGACGGAGGAAGGCCCGGTCGGTCAGACGGAGGATGATTTTCATGACCACCATGCAGCCCACAAAGAGCAGAATGATGGTAATGATCTTCTGCAGATTCAGGTCATTGAAAAAGCCGGTTACAGTCTGAATCGTCTCTTCGGCTTCTTCGGGAGAAATATTTGTGATATTGGTTAGCATGACATACTTCCTTTCTGCGGCTATTCTATCATAGCTTTTCCACACAGACAAGCCCCTCAAAAGATTGCCAAAAGAAAAGAGCCAGCGTTTCGCTGGCTCTCTTCTGAATGGAGCAAATGACTCCTCAATGTTGACAATAACGCTTTCCTTCGGGCGGACACCCTCCTAAAATGCAGAAGACCTGCCTTGCGGCAGGTCTTCTTGCAAAAGGAGAATTACTCCTCGATGTCGATAACAGCGCTTTTCCTTCGGGCGGACAGTCTCTTAAATGCAGAAGACCCGCCTTGCGGCAGGTCTTCTTGCAAAAGGAGAATTATTCCTCGATGTCGATAACAACGCCGGAACCCACGGTGCGGCCACCCTCACGGATAGCGAAACGCAGGCCCTTCTCGATGGCGATGGGGGTGATCAGCTCGACCTTCATGTCGACGTTATCGCCAGGCATACACATCTCGGTGCCCTCGGGCAGAGTGATGACGCCGGTCACGTCGGTGGTACGGAAGTAGAACTGAGGACGATAGTTGTTGAAGAAGGGGGTGTGACGGCCGCCCTCGTCCTTGCTCAGGACGTACACCTGGCCCACGAACTTGGTGTGGGGGTGAATGGAGCCGGGCTTACACAGAACCTGGCCACGCTCGATGTCGGTCTTGGCAACGCCGCGCAGCAGGGTGCCGATGTTGTCGCCAGCCTCAGCGTAGTCCAGCAGCTTGCGGAACATCTCGATGCCGGTGACGACGGTCTTCTTCTTCTCGTCGGTCAGGCCAACGATCTCGACTTCCTCGTTCATCTTGATGACGCCACGCTCCACACGGCCGGTAGCAACGGTACCACGGCCAGTGATGGTGAACACGTCCTCGACGGGCATCAGGAAGGGCAGGTCGTCGTTACGGGCGGGAGTGGGGATATAATCGTCGACAGCGTCCATCAGCTCCTTGATGCAGGCGAAGTCGGGATCGTCGGGGTTGCCGGACTCGCAGGTCAGAGCGTTCAGAGCGGAACCCTTGATGATGGGCAGATCGTCGCCGGGGAACTCGTACTTGGACAGGACCTCGCGGACCTCCATCTCCACCAGCTCCAGCAGCTCCTCGTCGTCAACCTGATCGCACTTGTTCAGGAAGACCACGATGGCGGGCACGCCCACCTGACGGGCCAGCAGGATGTGCTCACGGGTCTGAGCCATGGGGCCGTCGGTGGCGGCGATAACCAGGATAGCACCGTCCATCTGAGCAGCGCCGGTGATCATGTTCTTGATATAGTCGGCGTGGCCCGGGCAGTCAACGTGGGCATAGTGACGCTTGTCGGTCTCGTACTCCACGTGGGCAGTGTTGATGGTGATGCCGCGCTCGCGCTCCTCGGGAGCCTTATCGATGCTGGAGTAGTCCTCGTACTGGGCCTGACCCTTCAGAGCCAGATACTTGGTGATAGCAGCGGTCAGAGTGGTCTTGCCGTGGTCAACGTGGCCGATGGTGCCAATGTTGACATGGGGCTTGGTACGCTCAAATTTAGCCTTAGCCATTTTAAGTGTCCTCCTTAATTACTCAAGTTGGGATAGGGTCATTTCCACATAAATGCGAAAATATTGTATAGCATTGCAGAATAAAAAGCAATACCTTTGTTGCGGGAATTGGCTCGGAACGAAAATTAGTCGTCCTTGCGGCCCCGCTCGGCAATGATCTTGTCGGCAATGCTCTTGGGAATCTCCACATAGCTGTGGGGCTCCATGGAGTACTGGCCGCGGCCCTGAGTGGAGGAACGCAGGTCAGTGGCGTAGCCGAACATACTGGCCAGAGGCACCAGAGCGTCCACCTGAGTGGCGCCGGGACGGCTCTCCTGGCCCTGGATCATGCCGCGGCGGCTGGTCAGGTCGCCGATGACGTTGCCCAGATACTCGTCGGGCACGATGACGGAGACCTTCATCACGGGCTCCAGCAGGACCGGGTTGGCCTTGCGCATGGCCTCCTTGAAGGCCATGGAGCCGGCGATCTTAAACGCCATTTCAGAGGAGTCGACCTCGTGGTAAGAACCGAAGGTCAGGTGGACCTTCACGTCCACCACGGGATAACCGGCCAGGATACCCGCCTGCATGGCGCCCTGGATACCGGCGTCGACCGCGGGGATATACTCCTTGGGGATGACGCCGCCGGTGATCTCGTTGAGGAACTCATAGCCCTTGCCGGGCTCGTTGGGCTCGATGGTGATGCGGACGTGACCGTACTGGCCCTTACCGCCGGACTGACGGGCATACTTGGTGTCCTGCTCGACAGACTTCTTGATGGTCTCCTTGTAGGCGACCTGGGGAGCGCCAACGTTGGCCTCCACCTTGAACTCGCGGAGCAGACGGTCCACGATGATCTCCAGGTGGAGCTCGCCCATGCCGGCGATGATGGTCTGACCAGTCTCCTCGTCAGTCCAGGTACGGAAGGTGGGGTCCTCTTCAGCCAGCTTCACCAGCGCCAGGCCCATCTTCTCCTGACCAGCCTTGGTCTTGGGCTCGATGGCCACGCGGATCACGGGATCGGGGAACTCCATGGACTCCAGGATGATGGGAGCCTTCTCATCGCACAGGGTGTCGCCGGTGGTGGTGTTCTTCAGGCCCACGGCGGCGGCGATATCGCCGGAGAAAACTTCCTCGATGTCCTCACGGTGGTTGGCGTGCATCTGCAGGATGCGGCCCATACGCTCCTTCTGGTTCTTGGTGCTGTTGAGCACGGAAGAGCCAGTAGACAGCTTACCGGAGTACACACGGAAGAAGGACAGACGGCCCACATAGGGGTCGGTCATGATCTTGAACGCCAGAGCGGAGAAGGGGGCGTTGTCGTCGGCGGGACGCTCGTCCTCTTCGTCGGTCTCGGGGTTGGTGCCCTTGATGGCGGGGATGTCCAGAGGAGAGGGCATGAAGTCCACGATGGCATCCAGCAGCTTCTGCACGCCCTTGTTGCGGTAAGAGGTACCGCAGGTCACGGGAACCAGCAGGTTCTCGATGGTACCCTTACGCAGAGCGCGGCGCAGCATATCCTCGGGGATGGGCTTCTCCTCCAGGGCCAGCTCCATGATCTCGTCATCGATGTCGGCGCAGGCGTCCACCAGCTTGGTGCGGTACTCCTGAGCCAGCTCCATCATGTCGGCGGGGATCTCCTCCACGCGCATATCCTTGCCCAGCTCATCGTAGTAGATGTCGGCGTCCATCTCCACCAGGTCGATGATGCCCTTGAAGGTATCCTCGGAGCCAATGGGGAGCTGGATGGGCACGGCGTTACACTTCAGGCGGTCGTGGATCATGCGGAGCACGTTGTAGAAGTCAGCGCCCATGATGTCCATCTTGTTGACGTAGATCATGCGGGGGACCTTGTAGTGGTCGGCCTGACGCCACACGGTCTCGGACTGAGGCTCAACGCCGCCCTTGGCGCACATGACGGTCACGGAACCGTCCAGCACGCGCAGGGAGCGCTCCACCTCTACGGTGAAGTCCACGTGGCCCGGGGTGTCGATGATGTTGATACGGGTCTGGGGGAACTGGTTCTTAGACCCCTTCCAGTAACAGGTGGTAGCAGCGGAAGTGATGGTGATGCCGCGCTCCTGCTCCTGAGCCATCCAGTCCATGGTGGCGGTACCATCATGGGTCTCACCGATCTTGTAGTTAACACCGGTGTAGTAGAGGATGCGCTCGGTGGTAGTGGTCTTACCGGCATCGATGTGAGCCATGATGCCGATATTTCTGGTATTCTCTAAGGTAACTTTCCTAGGCATACTCTAACTCCTTACCAGCGATAGTGAGCGAACGCCTTGTTGGACTCGGCCATCTTGTGGGTGTCCTCACGCTTCTTGACTGCGGAGCCAAGGTTGTTGGAGGCATCCATGATCTCGCCGGCCAGACGCTCCTTCATGGTCTTCTCGCTGCGGCTGCGGGAGTAGTTGGTGAGCCACCGCAGACCCAGGGTCTGACGGCGCTCGGGCCGAACCTCGATGGGCACCTGGTAGGTGGCGCCGCCCACGCGGCGGGCCTTGACCTCCAGGGACGGCATGATGTTCTCCAGAGCGGTGGTGAACACGTCCAGGGGATCCTTATCGGTCTTCTCCTTGATGATATCGAAAGCTCCGTAGACCACCTTCTGGGCCACGCCCTTCTTACCGTCCAGCATGATGCTGTTGACCAGCTTGGTCACCAGGACGGAATTGTAGATAGGATCGGGCAGAACCTCCCGCTTGGGTACGTTTCCTCTTCTGGGCACTTTGCTTCCCTCCTTCATAGTATGATTTCATAGGTACTCGAAGGCGTTTCAAACGCCCCCGTGTAAGACAAGTGCCTGCTTGTCCAGTGCCTCACAGGAAAACGCCCCTATTGTATAGGAAGCGCCTCTGCAAGGACAACTGCCTTGCGCGATTGCGCATTAGTTCATTTCATGTTGCTGCAAGCTTGCAGCGTGGTTGGAAGTAATCGTTATAATTACTTCTTGCCGGCCTTGGGCCGCTTGGCGCCGTACTTGGAACGGCCCTGCATACGGTTGGCAACGCCCTGAGCATCCAGAGTGCCGCGGATGATGTGGTAACGAACGCCGGGCAGGTCCTTAACACGGCCGCCGCGGATCATGACCACGGAGTGCTCCTGCAGGTTGTGGCCAACACCGGGAATATAAGCGGTCACTTCGTAGCCGTTGGTCAGACGCACACGGGCGATCTTACGGAGAGCGGAGTTAGGCTTCTTCGGGGTGGAGGTACGAACAGCGGTGCACACACCTCTCTTCTGGGGAGAAGGCAGGTCGGTCTCGCGGTTCTTCAGGGTGTTCAGGCCCTTCTGCATAGCAGGAGAATTGGACTTGTAGGTCACGGCCTCGCGTCCCTTGCGAACGAGCTGGTTAAACGTAGGCATGGTTTTCCTCCTTTCTTTGTTTCTGAGAAATATATTTTAACGGAATAATCAAAAATTATACCGTTAAAACCAAAATCAGTGCAGCAGCGCGGCTACGGCGCTGCCCACGGCGATGCCGCAGACGGAACCCAGTTCCTTCATCTGCGCCACCTTTTCCACCGGCACGCCCTTTTCGGCGCACAGCGCCTCCACCGGGCCGGTGACCCGTGGATCGGCATCCTCCGCCAGGAAGACGCGGGCGGCCCTGCCGTCCTCGATGGCCCTTCTGGTCTGCTTGACCCCGGCCACCCTGGCGCCCTGCTTGAGTTGGGTGAGCATCGGTAAGCCTCCCGTTCCTTGAAATCACGGAGATTGGCGGTCGTTTTACCGTCTTTTCCCCATCGGCAGGCACACCTGCGCAATTCCGGATTATATCATACCCCAAAATGTAAGTCAATCAGAAAATCACTGGATTTTCCAACAGTTTCGGGGCGTTTCCCGTCGGAATGCCGAGGGGCGGCGCACCGGCCGGTGCGCCGCCCCTTTTCCGGACGTCTCAGGAAAACTCAGAAGGGCCCGTAGCCGATCTGATTTGCAACCACCACCAGGATAAAGCCGGCGGTAATCAGACAGGCATAGATCTTCCAGGCAAACTTGAACCAGTGGCCGTAATCCATGCCGCACAGGGAGAGCTGAAGCAGAGAGGCGGTAGGCCAGAAAGTGTTGGTGAATCCATCACCGTACTGGTAAGCCAGTACCATCACCTGCTGGTTGATACCCAGCACCTGACCCAGGGGCTGGAGAATAGGCATCATGACCACAGCCTTGCCGCTGCCGGAGGAGACAAAGAAGTTAAAGAGGGTGACAAAGGCGTAGATGATCAGCAGGGTAATGACGGGGCTCTTGCCCTCCAGCAGGCCGGAGACACCATGGATAATCGTGTCGGTGATGTTGCCCTCAGTGAGCAGGACAGACACGGCCCGGCTGAAGCCGATGACCATGGTGGGAGCAATGACGCCAGCCATGCCCTTGCCGAACTCGGTGCAGGCCTCGGTCAGATCTATGCGGGACAGGATGATGCCCAGGATGGTGACCGGGAAATAGCAGGCGGTAATCTCAGGCAGGCCCCACATCCACAGGAGAGAACCCACCACGGAGAACACAATGGTGGCCAGGAAGGCCAGGATGATAACAATCCGGCCCTTGGTAAACTTCAGGCCCGCCTCAAACTCCATGGGGGCAGTCTGCTCCTGGAGGTAGTTCTCGCCCATAATGCTGTTTTTGGGGTCCTTCTTGATCTTGATGCAGTAGCGGAGCAGGAAGAACAGAGCAATGACGAAAAAGACCGCCAGGCCCACTGCCCGGAACGCAATGCCGGAGTACATGGGCAGTCCCACCAGGGTCTGGGCTACGCCGGTGGTGTAGGGGTTGACCATGCCGCAGGTAAAGCCTACAGCGGTGGAGAGCAGGATGATGGCGGTACCCACCATCTTGTCATAGCCCAAAGTGATAAACAGCGAGATAATGATCGGATAGAAGGGATAGAGGGCATCCAGATAACCGATGACGCCCAGGGCGGTAAAGAGGGTAAAGAAGATGATCACCATGACCAGTCCGCCCCGGCCGCTGATCCGGATCAGGGACTGAATACCGGCGGAAAAGGCGCCGGTCTTATTGATGATCTGGATACAGCCGCTGATGAGCAGTACGGCTCCAATGATGCTGGCGCTCTCCACAAAGCCCTGGTGGAGGGCAGTGAAGAACTGCAAAAAGCCCACCGGGGTCTGTTCCACAAAACTGAAGCTGTTGGGGTCCACCGTACCGCTGGCGTCCCGGACGTAGGAACCGGCAGGGACGATGTAAGTCAGCGCGGTGATGATAAGCATCAGGATCAGAATGACGATGTACACATGGGGCATACTGAAGCCCCTCTTCTTATTTAATGTGTTTCCCATAACATATTATCCTCCTCTTGTCTTGCTGTTCTCTCGCAGCACTGCTCCGTTCAACCCTGGGTCTTCTTTTTCAGCCACTCCACGGCGCAGTTGGCCAGGATGGCGGTGCCCAGAGCAAAGGCGCTCTCATCCAGTACCATGTTGGGGTTATGCAGCGGATAGCCGTCAGGAGAGCCCGCCCCCATAAAGGCATAGAATCCGGGCACATGGCGGGTCACATGGCCGAAGTCTTCAGCCCCCTTCATGGGGGGAACCGGCTTTACATTCTCCGCGCCCAGGATCTCGGCGGCAAAGGGAACGATCTCCGCGGAGAAGTTGGGGTCGCACACGGTGCTGGGGGTCTTAAGTACCCGCACCTCATAGGTGCCCCGCCAGGCCTTGATGTAGTGTTCCAGGATCTCAGGAATGCGCTCAATCAGATGGTCGTAGGCCTCCGGGCTGAGGGTGCGGAAGGACACCATGATCTCCGCAGTATCAGGGATGATGTTGGAGGCCCGGCCGCCGTTGAGGGCGCCTACCGTCATGGTGGCAAAGGCCTCCGGGTCCACCTCCCGGGGAATGAGCATATTGAGGGCGGAGCACACCTGAGTGGCAATGTTCACCGGGTCGATGGTCTTTTGGGGCTCGGAGGAGTGGCCGCCCTTGCCCTGGATGCTGACAATAAAGGTGGCCATGGCTCCGGAGGCCACGCCGGGAGAGTAGTTCAGCTTGCCGACTTCCACCTGGGAGCCCACATGGAGGGCCATGGCGGCGTCCACCTTGGGGTTCTCCAGCAGGCCGTCGTCCACCATGGTGCGGGAACCGTAGCCCATCTCCTCACCGGGCTGGAACATCAGCTTCACGGTACCGGGCAGCTGGTCCTCCATATCCTTCAGGATCTGGGCGGCGCCCAGCAGCATGGCGGCGTGGGCGTCGTGACCACACATATGGGCGGTGTTGCCCTTGGAAGCAAAGTCCAGGCCGGTGGTCTCCTCCATGGGCAGGCCATCCATATCAGCCCGCAGCAGGATACAGGGGCCGCCCTTACCGATCAGGCCCACCACACCGGTGGATTCAGGCGCGTCGGGATAACCGGCAAACACCATCTTCTCCCGCTCCTCCTGGGTATGGATTCCGCAATCATGATGGGGTATGCCCATCTCGTCCAGCCGTTTTTTCACATACTCCGCCGTTTTGGGGGTATAGACACCCACTTCGGGGATCTGATGCAGACAGCGCCGGTCGGCGATGATCTGCGCCTCGATGGCACGGGCCTTTTCCAGCATCTCGTTCATAGGGAGCTCTCCTTTCTATGGTCCACGCGGAGCACCGCGTTACGCCTGATAGACTGTGACACCGTTGAGCACGGTCTCCAGTACCTTCACCTGGGGGAACCGGCTGGGCTGGACCTCAAACAGATCCTGATCCAACACCACCAGGTCGGCCTGCTTGCCCACCTCCAGGGTACCCCGCACCCCCTCGTCCCGGCTGGGCCAGGCGGCATCCGAGGTAAAGAGCCGAATGGCCCGCTCCACGGTGAGAGCCTGCTCGGGCAGATAGGTCTTGGTACCAGCCCGGTTCTGCCGGGTGACGGCGGCGCGCATATTATCCAGCACGTTGAAGGGCTCCACCGGGCAGTCGGAACCGCCGCTGACGTGCAGGCCCAGGTCCAGCATGGCCTTCCAGTTGTAGCAGTCTCTGGCGTGTTCCTCCCCCACCCGCTCGGCAATGATGTTCATGTCGGCGTCGATGAAGATGGGCTGGATATAGGCCTGTAGACCCAGTTCCTTCATCCGCTCCAGCAGGGCGGGGGTGGTGGTCTGGGCGTGGACGATACCGTGGCGGTGATCCGTCCAGGGATTGGCCTGCTCCGCTTTCTCCATGGCGTCACACACCTTTTTCAGGGCCAGGTCGCCGATGGCATGGACCGCTGCGTCCATGTGGATATCGTGAGCCGCCTGGATGCGGCGGCACAGCTCCTCTTCTGTATAGATCGGAATACCGTGGTTGTCCCGGTCATCCACATATCCGTCAATCATCTCGGCGGATTTGGCGCCCAGAGAGCCGTCCTGGAGCAGTTTCCGGGGGCCGGTCCGGAAGAGGCTGGTTCGGTCCGCCGGGTCGCTGCGCACGCCCTTGAGCCGTTCAAAGTCCTCCGGCTCCACCAGGCACTGCTCATACACCCGCACGGTCAGTTCCCCGTCGGCCTCCATCTCCCGGAAAACACCGATGAGCCGGATGGGGTCCATACCGGCGATGGCCATCAGATCGTCGGAGTGGATGCAGGTGATGCCGGCGGCATTCAGCTCCTTCTGCCCCTCCCGGATCAGCTGGCGCACATAGGCGTCGTCCGCCTGGGGCAGCACATCCATATAAAGTCGAGCGGCATTCTCCCGCAGGATACCGTGTTCAAAATCCACCAGAGCCATCACCTCAGGCTCCACATTTTTCAGGGCACGAATCTTCTCCAGCATCACCGTATTGCAGGCGGCAATATGGATGCAGGTCCGCAGCATACACACCGGGATGTCGGTGGAGATGCGATCCATATCCTCTTTTGTCAGCAGTCGGCCCTCTTCCATGGTCTCCTGGTTCCAGCCCATGCCGATGAGATAACCGGGATGCTCCGTCTCAATCCGGGCCTTACAGCGCGCCACCACTTCATCGATGTTTTTAACGCCCAGCAGAGGCACATTCCGGCGGAACATGGCGTAGTGGAGCAGGTGCATATGGGTATCGTTAAAGCCAGGCAGCACACAGGCGCCGTTAAGGTCCTTTTTCTCATCCCATCGCTGGGTCAGCGCCTCCTGATTTGTCCCCAAAAACACAATTTTCCCATCTTGAACACCAATGGCCTCATATCGGCTTATGGTCTGATCCATCGAAAGAATCGTTCCGTTATAGCGAAGGGTTCGCATATCGATCTTCCTTTCTTCCCATTCAGTCTGTTTCCTCTTTCACAAGGAGCAAATTCCGTGCCAACCGGAGGTCAGAGTACAAAAAGACCGCCCTATTTGTCTTTTCATGCAGAAAGAAGGGCTTCTGCTCCTCTTTCCGCCGACAAACGGGGCGGTCCTTGCTGCGCTTTATGGGAAGAGTCTCCCTTATTGCAGGCAAAATTTTTTGCGGATGCAAAATTTTTTACAGGTTATATTTTTGCAGTTTATATTTCAGGTTCTGTCTGGACAGGCCCAGCAGACGGGCAGCCTGCGAGATGGAGGAGGATTGTTCCATAGCCTTGTGCAGCAGCTCCCTTTCATACTGTTCCAGCGCCTTGGTCAGTGAAAAGCCCGGCCCGATCTCCTCTTCCCGGACCTGCTGGACCTGTTCCGCTGCCGGCTCCTCCTGCTGCTCCAGTGCGTCCTCCATGTGGTCCAGCACCAGCAGCTCGGAGCGGGCGGAGGCAAAGGCTCCCTCGATGACATTCTGCAGCTCCCGCACGTTTCCGGGCCAGCTATACCGTTCCAGCCGGCGTAACGCCTGAGCACTGACTCCCTGGATGCTGCGCTTCATTTTCCGGTTGTACTGGTCGATAAAATAGCGGATGAGCAGAGGGATATCTCCAACCCGCTTCCGCAGGGGCGGCAGGGTGATCCGCACCACGCCCAGGCGATAGTACAGGTCCTCCCGCAGCCGGTGTTCCCGGATCAGCTTGGCAGGCTCCTCATTCACCGCTGCCACAATACGCACGTCAAAGGGGATGTCCCGGCTGCCGCCCAGGCGGCGGACCTTTTTCTCCTCCAATACCTTCAACAGTTTAGCCTGGAGGCCGGTCTCCATAGAGTTGATCTCGTCCAGAAACAGAGTGCCGCCGTCAGCCTCCTCCAGCAGGCCCTTCCGGGTCAGGGCGCCGGTATAGCAGCCCTTTTCGGTACCGAAGAACAGGCTCTCCAGCAAATTGGCCGGAATGGCCGCACAGTTCTGGGAGACAAAGGGCCTGCCGGAGCGCCGCCCCTCGCTGTGGAGGGACTCGGCCACCAGTTCCTTGCCGGTACCCGTCTCGCCGTAAATGAGCACGGAGGAATCCAGGGGCGCCACGTCCCGGATGCGTTTCTTCAGGGCCAGCATAGCCGGGTCCTGGGTGATGATGCGGTCCAGGGTGGAAATGCCTCCCTCCCCCCGGATAACCCGCTGATCGATGGAGTGGAACTTGGAGGAGTCAATGACGCACGCCACCTGTCCGTCCACCACGATGGGGATGGTGGTGGACTCCAGCAGCACCCGCTCGCCCCGGCGGTTATTGATGTCCTGCAATACATTATAAGAAGGCTTTCCGGTTCTCATTGCCTGGATGATGGTGCTGCTCTCCTCGTCCAGTTCAGGATACAATTCAAAGATATGCAGCCCCACCGTCTCACCGGAACGCCAGTAGTTGTCCAGAAAAATCCGCTGAAACTCCACTATACCGTCCCGGTTGGCGATGAGCAGTCCGTCCGTGTCCTCACACAGGCGGATCACATCCGCGATCTGTTCCGCCACCTCTCTGTCCTGCATCCTGCTCTCCTCCATCCTGCCGCAGACATGAAAAAAATCTGGATTTCTCCAGATTTTCACCAAACAGCCGTTGACTTTTCCTATGATTTCATGGTATACTAAAACGCTCTTAACTTCCGATTGCGTCAGAACATTCTGCTCCACTGTGTGGTCAGTTTAACACAGCAGGGCGGAAAGCGCAAGAGGATATCAGAATATTTTTATCCACGCACCCGGGCGTTCGCGTCCGGTGCCCCACCGCCCCTTTTGTATGATTTGACGGAAAGCAGCAACCTTCGCCGGAATCGCCCCCCTGAGGCGGCGGTTCCAGACAATGAAATCGAGGTGTTTTTTCTACGATGGTCAAGGACGTCTACTTCGGCAAGACCCTCCGCAAAAGCTTCGCCCGCCATGAAGAGATCCTGGAAATGCCCAACCTGCTGGAGGTGCAGAAGAACTCCTACAAGTGGTTCCTGGAGACAGGCCTGCGTGAAGTCTTTAAGGATGTGGCCTCCATTACCGACTACGCCGGCAATCTGGAGCTCTCCTTCATCGACTACTCCATGGATGAGCCTCCCAAGTACAACGTGGAGGAATGCAAGGCCCGGGACGCCACGTACGCCGCTCCTATCAAGGTCTGGGTGCGCCTGCGCAACAAAGAGACCGACGAGATGAAGGAGCAGGAGATCTTCATGGGAGATTTCCCCCTGATGACCAAGGCCGGTACCTTTGTCATCAACGGCGCCGAGCGCGTCATCGTCTCCCAGATCGTCCGTTCCCCCGGCATCTATTATGCCCGCACCGAGGATAAGACCGGCAACGTGGTGTACGCCACCACCGTCATCCCCTACCGCGGCGCCTGGCTGGAGTATGAGACCGATCTCAGCGACATCTTCTATGTCCGTATCGATAAGAACCGCAAGCTGCCCATCACCTGCCTGATCCGGGCCGTGGGTCCCAAGACCGACTCCGAGATTCTGGAGCTGTTCGGCAACGATCCCCGCATTGTGGCCACCCTGGAGAAGGACGCCTGCAAGACCTATGAGGAGGCCCTGCTGGAGATCTACCGCAAGCTGCGCCCCGGCGAGCCTCCCACGGTGGACTCCGCCGAGAGCCTGCTCAACGCCCTCTTCTTCGACCCCCGCCGGTACGACCTGTCCGCCGTGGGCCGCTACAAGTTCAACAAGAAGCTGGCCATCTGGTCCCGTCTGTCCGGCCAGAAGCTGGCCATGCCCGTGGTTGATCCCACCACCGGCGAGATCCTGGCCGAGCCCGGCGAGGTGCTCACCCGTGAGCGCGCCCGTGAGCTGGAGGCCAAGGGCGTCAACGAGGCCATCCTGGACCTGGACGGCGGCGTACAGCTGAAGGTGTTCTCCAATAACATGGTGGACATGGCCGGCTTTGTGGACTTTGACCCCGCCCAGTGCGGCGTCACCGAGAAGGTCCGCTTCTCCGTTCTGCAGGAGCTGCTGCAGAACTACTCCGGCGAGGAGCTGAAAGAGGCTGTCAAGGACCGCATCGATGACCTGGTTCCCAAGCACATCATTGTGGACGACATTATGGCGTCCATCAATTACCTCAACTGCCTGGCCCATGGCGTGGGCAACGCAGACGATATTGACCACCTGGGCAACCGTCGTCTGCGCTGCGTGGGCGAGCTGCTGCAGAACCAGTTCCGCATCGGCTTCTCCCGCATGGAGCGCGTCATTCGGGAGCGCATGACCATTCAGGACCTGGACATCGTCACTCCCCAGTCCCTGATCAACATCCGCCCCGTTACCGCCGCGATCAAGGAATTCTTCGGCTCCTCCCCCCTGAGCCAGTTCATGGACCAGACCAACCCCCTGGCCGAGCTGACCCACAAGCGCCGTATGTCCGCCCTGGGCCCCGGCGGTCTGTCCCGTGACCGTGCCTCCTTCGATGTGCGAGACGTTCACTACTCCCACTACGGCCGTCTGTGCCCCATTGAGACCCCCGAAGGTCCCAACATCGGTCTGATCTCCTATCTGGCCTCCTATGCCCGTATCAACCGCTACGGCTTCATCGAGGCTCCCTACCGCAAGGTGGATAAGGCCACCGGCAAGGTCACCGACCAGGTGGAGTATATGACCGCCGATATGGAGGACGAGTTCACCATCGCCCAGGCCACCGAGCCTCTGGACGAGAACGGCTGTCTGAAGAACGCCCGTATCACCTGCCGTCACCGCAACGAGATCATCGATGTGGACCGGGATCAGGTGGACTACATGGACGTGTCCCCCAAGATGATGTTCTCCATCGCTACCGCCATGATCCCCTTCCTGGAGAACGACGACGCCAACCGTGCTCTGATGGGCGCCAATATGCAGCGTCAGGCCGTGCCTCTGCTGACCACCCAGGCCCCCATCGTGGCCACCGGTCAGGAGCACAAGAACTGCATCGACTCTGAGGTCGCCATTCTGGCCGAGGAGGACGGCGTGGTCGCCAAGGTGTCTGCTCAGTACGTCACCGTCCGCTATGACAGCGGCCGGGTGGAGGAGTACAAGCTGACCAAGTACCTGCGCTCCAACCACGGCACCTGCATCAACCAGCGTCCCATTGTCAACGCCGGCCAGCGGGTGGAGAAGGGCGAGGTTATCGTGGACGGCCCCTCCACCTCCAACGGCGAGATCGCCCTGGGTAAGAACATCCTCATGGGCTTTATGACCTGGGAAGGTTACAACTACGAGGACGCCATCCTGCTCAACGAGCGTATGGTAAAGGAGGACGTATTCACCTCCATCCACATCGAGGAGTACGAGACCGAGTCCCGCGACACCAAGCTGGGTCCCGAGGAAATCACCCGGGACATCCCCAATGTGGGCGACGACGCCCTGAAGGATCTGGACGAACGCGGCATCATCCGCGTAGGCGCCGAGGTCCGTGCCGGCGACATTCTGGTGGGTAAGGTCACCCCCAAGGGCGAGACCGACCTCACCGCCGAGGAGCGCCTGCTGCGCGCCATCTTCGGTGAGAAGGCCCGCGAGGTCCGTGACACCTCCCTGAAGGTGCCTCACGGCGAGAGCGGCATCATCGTGGACGTGAAGGTCTTTACCCGCGAGGCGGGCGACGAGCTCTCCCCCGGCGTTAACATGGTGGTCCGCGTCTATATCGCCCAGAAGCGTAAGATCTCCGTGGGCGACAAGATGGCCGGCCGTCACGGTAACAAGGGTGTTGTGTCCCGCATCCTGCCCCAGGAGGATATGCCTTTCCTGCCCGACGGCACTCCTCTGGACATCGTGCTGAACCCCCTGGGCGTGCCTTCCCGTATGAACATCGGTCAGGTGCTGGAGGTCCATCTGGGCTACGCCGCCAAGACCCTGGGCTGGAAGGTGGCCACCCCCGTCTTCAATGGCGCCGACGAGAAGGACATCGCCGAGACCCTGAAGATGGCCGGTCTGCGCCCCGATGGCAAGAGCTGGCTGTACGACGGCCGCACCGGCGAGCGGTTCGACAACCCCGTCACCGTGGGCTACGTCTACTTCCTCAAGCTGCACCACCTGGTTGATGATAAGATCCACGCCCGTTCCACCGGCCCCTACTCCCTGGTCACCCAGCAGCCTCTGGGCGGCAAGGCCCAGTTCGGCGGCCAGCGCTTCGGCGAAATGGAGGTGTGGGCCCTGGAGGCTTATGGCGCCGCCTACACCCTGCAGGAGATCCTCACCGTCAAGTCCGACGACGTCACCGGCCGTGTGCGCACCTACGAGTCTATCGTCAAGGGCCACAACGTGCCCAAGCCCGGCGTGCCTGAGTCCTTCAAGGTTCTGGTTAAGGAGCTGCAGTCCCTGTGCCTGGATATGAAGGTGCTGGACGACCAGGGCAACGAGATCGAGCTGAAGGACGACGACGAGGATACCTACCAGCCCGGCAAGTTCCGCGACGATGACGACGACTTCTACGGCTACAACGCCGGCGGAGAGTCCGACTTTGCCGCCGCGGGCTACACCCTCAAGGAAGGCAGCGACGACGATGATCTGGCCGTTGCCGACGACAGCGATGATTTTTCTGATTCGGAGGACGATTACTCCGATGATGACGATATGGAATAAGTAAGGGAGGTCGAGCAGAAACATGAGTTACGCTGAATTTGACGCCATTAAGATTGGCATCGCCTCCCCGGAGCAGATCCGCGAGTGGTCCTATGGCGAGGTCAAGAAGCCGGAGACCATCAACTACCGCACCCTGAAGCCTGAGCGGGACGGCCTGTTCTGCGAGCGCATCTTTGGTCCCACCAAGGACTGGGAGTGCCACTGCGGCAAATACAAGAAGATCCGCTACAAGGGCAAGATCTGTGACCGCTGCGGCGTGGAGGTCACCCGGGCCAAGGTGCGCCGTGAGCGCATGGGCCACATTGAGCTGGCCGCCCCCGTGTCCCACATCTGGTATTTCAAGGGTATCCCCTCCCGGATGGGTCTGCTGCTGGACATCAGCCCCCGCATCCTGGAGAAGGTGCTCTATTTCGCCAGCTATATTGTGACCGATCCCGGCTTCTCCCCCCTGGCCAAGAACCAGATCCTCTCCGAGAAGGAGTACCGCGATATGCGGGAGAAGTACGAGGACGACTTTGAGGCCGGCATGGGCGCCGAGGCCGTGAAGAAGCTGCTCCAGGACATCAACCTGGAGGAGCTCTCCACCCAGCTCCGTGCCGAGCTGAAGGCCGCCTCCGGCCAGAAGAAGGCCCGCATCGTCAAGCGTCTGGAAGTGGTGGACGCCTTCCGCATCTCCGGCAACAAGCCCGAGTGGATGATCATCGACGTGCTGCCTGTCATTCCCCCCGAGCTGCGCCCCATGGTGCAGCTGGACGGCGGCCGGTTCGCCACCTCCGACCTGAACGACCTGTACCGCCGGGTCATCAACCGCAACAACCGTCTGAAGCGCCTGATCCAGCTCAACGCCCCCGACATCATTGTCCGCAACGAGAAGCGGATGCTGCAGGAGGCCGTGGACGCCCTCATCGACAACGGCCGCCGCGGCCGCGCCGTTACCGGCGCCAACAACCGCGCCCTCAAGTCCCTGTCTGATATGCTCAAGGGTAAGCAGGGCCGCTTCCGTCAGAACCTGCTGGGCAAGCGTGTGGACTACTCCGGCCGTTCCGTTATCGTGGTTGGCCCCGAGCTGAAGATCTATCAGTGCGGTCTGCCCAAGGAGATGGCTATCGAGCTGTTCCGCCCCTTTGTCATGAAGAAGCTGGTGGAGGACGGTCTGGCCAACAACATCAAGTCCGCCAAGAAGATGGTGGACAAGGGCAAGGCCGAGGTCTGGGACGCTCTGGAGTTCGTCATCAAAGACCACCCCGTTATGCTCAACCGCGCCCCCACCCTGCACCGCCTGGGCATCCAGGCCTTCGAGCCCGTGCTGGTGGAAGGCCGCGCCATCAAGCTGCACCCCCTGGTGTGTACCGCCTTCAACGCTGACTTCGACGGTGACCAGATGGCCGTCCATGTGCCTCTGTCCGCCGAGGCCCAGACCGAGGCCCGGGTGCTGATGCTCTCCGCCAACAACCTGCTGCGTCCTCAGGACGGCGGCCCCGTCACCGTGCCTACTCAGGACATGGTGCTGGGCTCCTACTACCTGACCTACGAGAAGTACGCCGAGCACACCGCCGAGGAGACCTATGACGACGTTGCCGCCGTCAAGGCCGCTCTGGACGCCGGCACTCTGAATCCCGGCGACCTGGTGTGGGTCAAGAACCCCGGCTCTCTGGACGATATCCCCACCTACGCCGGTATCTGTGCCGAGACCGAGGACGGCCAGCTGCCCCGCGAGGTGCTCCATGTCTTCGGCAGCGACATCGAGGCCCGTCTGGCCTACGACGAGGGCGAGCTGGAGCTCCATGTGCCCATCCTGGTCCGTCGTTCCGCCGAGGTGGACGGCGAGACCCGCTACAAGCTGGTGCGCACCACCGTTGGCCGCCTGATCTTCAACGAGGGTATTCCTCAGGATCTGGGCTTTGTGGACCGCACCGATCCCGAGCAGATGTTTGAGCCCGAGATCAACTTCGTCACCGGCAAGAAGCAGCTGGGCAAGATCATCGACAAGTGCATCGTCAAGCACGGCTTCACCGTGTCCGCCGGCGTGCTGGACACCATTAAGGCCAAGGGCTACAAGTTCTCCACCCGCGGCTCCCTCACCGTGTCCATCTACGACATGACCATCCCCGAGAAGAAGTACGGTCTCATCGAGAACACCGAGAAGGAGATCGTGAAGATCGAGCGCCAGTACAAGCGCGGCTTCCTGACCAACGACGAGCGGTATCGTCTGGTGGTTGAGGCCTGGGAAAAGACCACCAAGGACGTGACCGACGCCCTGATGGCCGGCCTGGACCGCTATAACCCCATCTGGATGATGGCAGACTCCGGCGCCCGTGGTAGCTCCGCTCAGATCCGTCAGCTGGCCGGTATGCGCGGCCTGATGGCCGACACCTCCGGCCGCACCATCGAGATCCCCATCAAGTCCAACTTCCGTGAAGGCCTGTCCGTGCTGGAGTACTTCATCTCCTCCCGAGGCGCCCGAAAGGGTATGGCCGATACTGCTCTGCGTACCGCCGACTCCGGCTATCTGACCCGCCGTCTGGTGGACGTGTCTCAGGAAGTCATCATCCGTGAGGACGACTGCGGCACCGACGACGGCATCATGGTCAGCGAGATCGTGGAGAACGGCCAGGTCATCGAGACCTTCGGCGAGCGTCTGAAGGGCCGCTATCCGGTGGAGGACATCTGCGATCCTCAGACCGGCGAGGTGCTTATCGACCACCACACCATGATGACTGCCGACGATGCCAAGCTGCTGGAGGCTCACGGCATCCAGCAGGTCAAGATCCGCTCCGTGCTCACCTGCCGTGCCCGCAGCGGCGTATGTTCCAAGTGCTACGGCATTAACCTGGCTATCGGCGAGCCTGTGGGCGCCGGCGAGGCCGTTGGTATCATCGCCGCTCAGTCCATCGGTGAGCCCGGTACCCAGCTGACCATGCGTACCTTCCACACCGGCGGCGTGGCCGGCGGCGATATCACCCAGGGTCTTCCCCGTGTTGAGGAGCTGTTCGAATCCCGCAAGCCCAAGAAGATGGCTCAGCTGGCCGAGGTGGGCGGCAAGGTCACTCTGGAGGAGGCCAAGCGCAACTCCATGTGCAATGTGACCATCACCGCCGATGACGGCGAGGTCGTCACCTATACGCTGCCCTATGCCGGCCTGCGTGTGAAGAACGGCGACACCGTGGAGAAGGGCTTCGCCCTCACCGAAGGCGCCCTCTATCCTCAGGACGTGCTCCGTGTCCGGGGCATCCACGCTGTGTACGACTACCTGATCCAGGAAGTGCAGAAGCCCTACCGTCAGCAGGGCGTGGATATCAACGACAAGCACATCGAGGTTATCTGCCGCCAGATGATGCGGAAGGTCCGTGTGGAGGACGCCGGCGACTCCGACCTGCTCTCCGGCTCCACCATCGAGCTCATCGAGTTCGAGGATGCCAAGGCCGCTGTTCAGGCCCGCATCGACGCCGGTGAGACCAACGACGGTATGGAGCTGCGGCTGCCCACCTGCACCCGTCTGCTCATGGGTATCACCAAGGCCTCTCTGGCTACCGACTCCTTCCTGTCCGCCGCCTCCTTCCAGGAGACCACCAAGGTCCTTACCGAGGCCGCTATCAAGGGTAAGGTGGACCACCTGCTGGGCCTGAAGGAGAACGTCATCATCGGTAAGCTGATCCCTGCCGGCTCCGGCCTGTCCATGTACCGCAAGTACGACCAGATGGACGACGAGGGCACCGCCCAGAGCGGCGAAGCCGTCGAAGAGATTGCCGAAGTCGTTGACGACGCTCCCGTTGTTGAGGAGCCCATTCTGACCGACAGCGCGGATCTTTAATCCCAATGTTTTTGGGGGGCGTTGCAGCCATGCAGCGCCCCCTTTTTCTATCGTTGTCCCTGTCCCATCCGACCGACAATGAGGTATCACGATGAAACGATGCTCCCCTCTCTCTTTGTTCGCCGGTGCCGGCGGTCTGGCGCTGCTGTATTTTGCCCTGTTTCCGATCTCTGAACTGTCCCGGGGCGGTCCGGGGGCAAAAGCTGCCGTCTTTGTACTGCTGACCGCCCTGGCCGTACTGGCGCTGTGGCTGCTCCACCGTTCTTGCTGCTCCCTGGACCGGCTATGTACCCTGCTGCTGCCCATCGGCCTGGCCTTCTTCCTTCGGGCCATCCTGCTGGACTATGCGGCAGATGACTACGAGATCTTCCTGTCCCAGTGGGTGGCCACCTTCCGGGACAACGGCAGCTTCGCTGCCATCAAGCTGCCCATCGGCAACTATAATGTACCCTACCTCTATTTCCTGGCCGCCATCTCCTACCTGCCGGTCCCCGACCTGTACCTCATCAAGCTCTTCTCCATCCTGTTTGATGTTCTGCTGGCCTGGGGCGGCCTGCGGCTGGTACGTCACTTCACCGGCAAAGACAGCATCCGTCCCCTGGTATGCTTCTGCGTCCTGCTGCTGCTGCCCACTGTGGTGCTCAACGGCTCCCTGTGGGGCCAGTGCGACGCGCTGTACGGTGCTCTGACGCTCCACGCCTTGGCAGATGGGCTAGGCGGCCGTCCCAAAGCTTCCGCCGCCCTGCTGGGCGTGGCCTTCTCCTTTAAACTCCAGACGGTGTTCATCCTCCCCCTGTGGGCAGTGCTTTGGATCGCCCGACGTACCCGGTTCCGGGACCTGTTGTGCTTCCCCCTGGCCTATGCCGTTACCTGCATCCCTGCTCTGCTGCTGGGCAAACCGCTGGGGGATATCCTGGGGGTCTATGTGGGCCAGACGCAGGAGGGCGCAGGGGCACTGAACTACAACTGCGCCTCCATCTTCTCCATGGTCCCCTACGGCACTCAAATTGACGAGGCTTTCGGCGCCCGCTTGGGCATTCTGGCGGCCTTTGCCCTGGTTTTGCTGCTGCTGGTGCTGGCCTTCTTGTTCCGGGACCGGCTGGACGATGGGGCTCTGCTGCTCTTCGGCATCACGCTTACGCTGGGCGTGCCCTTCTTTCTCCCCTATATGCACGACCGCTATTACTTCCTGGCTGACGTGCTCACCCTGGTCTGGGCCTGCACCCGTCCCACGGGCCTGCCTCCGGCAGTGCTGGTCCAGCTCTCCTCCCTCAGTGCCTATCTGACCTACCTGCGGATGAAATATACCCTGATCCTCACCCTGGGTGGTCAGATGTTCACCATGCTGTTGGAGAGCCTGATGGTACTGGCCGGACTCATCTTTACAGCAGTCCTGCTGATCCGGCATTTGTACGTCTCTTCCCCCTGTCTGCCTCAGGGTTTGGGCGAAAAAAACAAGAAATCCCGGAAAAGCGGTTGACGACTTGGAAACAATGTGTTACAATTTGGTTACAGTTTTTAAAAAGCAGTAACAACTTCCAAAAGGAGGCCAAAATGGCTACGCAAAGCATCCCTCTGACTTACAAGGGCCATCCGCTGCGCCGGAAAGACAGTCTGATCTATTACGGCAGCATGGCCGAAAAATATATCATTATGCTTCAGGTTCTGGACCAGAAGAAGGATCAGGATCTGGACATGGCCACCCGGGTATCCGTTCAGCTTCAGCTCACCGACCCTGACCTGAAGAGCCGGGACCGTGTGGTTAAGAAGACCGAGAAAGACAGCCTGTACGCCGCTATGGACGTGGCTTCCGTCTGGCTGGACCGGGCTCTGTCCGGCAAATAAGTTCCTACCCACCCAACGATCAGAACGGAGGAATTCTACCAATGATAACACCTGCCAAGCTTCTGCGCACCACGCTCCTGACCGTCGCCGTTTCCGCCGTCTGTATGATCGGCGCTTCCGCCGCCAGCGGCGTGGGCACCGTCAATACCGACGCCCTTCGCCTTCGCAACGAGGCCAACACCACTTCCACCATCCTGGCTACTGCTTCCGAGGGTGACACCGTCGTCATTCTGGAGGACGCCGGCAACGGTTGGTACAAGGTGGACTACAACACCGTGGAAGGCTATATGTCCGGCGAATACCTGACGGTCTCCGCTCAGGCCGATGTGACCATCGGTTACGGTCTGGTTCAGACCGGCGGCTCCACCCTGAACGTGCGCAGCGGGCCTGGCACCACCTACAGCAAGGTGACCACCCTCAATGACAACGCGGTTGTCACCATCGTGGGTATCAATAATGGCTGGTACAAGATCAAGACCTCCAGCGGTGCTGTTGGCTATGTCAGCAGCGAGTATATGGTGACCTGCAAGGACTCCGCCGGTTCCCGCGGCGACGGCACCACCGCCGTGGCTGTGGCTTCCGACAGCAGTATGGGCCAGCAGATCGTCAGCTACGCCAAGCAGTTCCTGGGTGTGCCCTATGTCTATGGCGGCAACGGACCCAACAGTTTTGACTGCTCCGGCTTCACCAGCTACATATATCGCCACTTCGGCTACACTCTGAACCGCACCGCTTCTACCCAGCTGTCCAACGGTGTGGCGGTATCCAAGAGTGAGCTGCAGCCCGGCGATCTGGTATTCTTCCGTTACAATACCTCTTACCCCGCCTCTCATGTGGGCATCTACATCGGCAACGGCCAGTTCATCCACGCCTCTACCAACAAGTATCAGGTGCAGATCGATCAGCTGATGACCGGCCACTACGCCAACGTGTATATCGCTGCCCGCCGCATTCTGTGATTTTTGCTTGGCAGGTAAAGATCATATCAAAGTTTTCGCCCCGTCTGCGTCAGCAGGCGGGGTGTTTTTTCCTATTAAACCAGAAAGGAGCGTGCCCACTTTGAGCCGTTCTCCCGCCTTTGGCCATCTGCTGGCCCTGGCTGTCTCCATTGTGTGGGGTACCACCTATATCTCCACCAAGGTGCTTTTGGATGCCTTCCATCCGGTAGAGATCCTCATCTTCCGCTTTGTGCTGGCCTGAGCCATCCTCTTTCTCTGTGCGCCAAAGCCCCATCTGCCCCGCAGTTTCCGATCTGAGCTGCCTTTCCTGGGGGCCGCCCTGTCAGGGCTCACCTTCTACTCTCTGCTGGAGAATTACGCCCTCACCTTTTCCATGGCCTCCACCGTAGGGCTCATCGTCTCCTCCGCGCCCATGTTTACCGCGCTGCTGCTGTGGCTTTGCCGTCGAACCACCCGGCCTGGAGCCTCCTTCTTTGTGGGCTTTGTTCTCGCTATGGCAGGCATCGCCCTCATCTCCCTGGCGGAGGGAGAATCCTTTGACTTCAATCCCATCGGCTGTCTGTTGGCCCTGGGCTCCGCTATCAGTTGGGGCGTCTACGGTCTGTGTCTGGAGTCCGCCCAGCGCCAGGGCCTCAACGATCTGCTGGTCACCCGGAAGGTTTTTTTCTGGGGTGTCCTTTTCACCCTCCCCTTCTGCCTGGGTACCGGCATCACCTTTGATCTGACCCGGTTTGCCCAACCGGTGATGTTGGGCAATACGGTGTACCTGGGCGTGGTGGCCTCCGCCCTATGCTTTCTGGCCTGGAACAAAGCCTCCGCCCTCATTGGCCCGGTAGCCACCAATGTGTACCTCTACCTGATGCCGGTGATCACCGTGGCTGCCTCCTTCCTCATCCTGGGGGAGCCGGTGACCCTTTTCACCCTGGGTGCCATCGTCCTCATCCTGGCGGGACTGTGGCTCTCTCAGCGCCGTTCCACCATCCTTACCACCTGATGAGAAAGGGGCCTGCCGCAGCCGTGGCAGGCCCCTCTGTTTTATGTCAATTAAACATATTGTTGAGTACGATACGGCTCACTTGGTCCCCATCAAAGAAGAAGAGGATGGCTGCCCCCCAGCCCTCCGGATCCGCGCAGTACCACAGATAATCTTCCCCGGGATACAGGCTCCAATAGTCGGTACGGGACAGCTTTTCCCCGTAGGCCGCCTCCACCTCCGCCCGGGTGGAACCCACCCGGATGCCCCGGTCGGTAGAGAGGTCGGTCCGTGTGGTCTCCAGCCGCTGGATGGCGTAGCTGCCGTCGGCATTGCAGTAGCACAGGGCCGAAAGGCCCTCCCACTCCATTTGCTGCCACCAGTCCCCCTCCTGGTAGATAGGCTCGGCCCCCTCCAGGACGGTAACCACAGGCTCCTCCCGGAAAAAGCCCACCTCACTGCCCGGCCCCGCCGGGTTGGGGTATCCGTCCCGCCACAGGGCTATCTCCCCATCTACCAGATGGTATCCCTGCTCCAGCGCAGCCTGCTCCACCGTTTCCCTGGGCACACTTTCATCCAGGACGGTAGTCATGTCTCCTCCCTGGCCCAGTTGGAACACCAGCCACAGGGGTTCCGGGTAGGCATACCAATTCCCATCCTCCCAGCCGCTGCACCTTAGCTGATAGACCACACCGTAGGTCTCGTAAAGCTGCCGCAGGCCCAGGTAGGTTGCTTCATCGATCCGCATGGTGCGTCCTTCCGGCTGGAGCGGCGCCTGGTCGGCAAAGAAAATAGACATATCCGCCGGCCTGTTGCTGTAAAAATAGGCCACTGCGGCGCTCTGGGCTGCCAGCGGCATGGGCGCGTCTCGCAGCATGGCGTCCGCCTCGGGGAAGGCGGTAAGGATGCCCTGCTCCAGCATCCAGTACATAATCCGATAATTATAGGTGCCTACAGCAGCCAACCGAGTGGGCTCCACCTGTTCGGAATCATACTCTCCCAGCGATCCGACGAAGGTATACTGCTCGCCCTTACGGAAAAAGAGCAGATCTTCGCCCACATAGGTACCGTTGGCGCCATAGGTAATTCCATAGCACTCCAGAGCGTCCATATCCCGCCATTCTTCCGCCAGATCCAACCGACTCAAATCATGGAAGCTGGCACAGAGGATCAGTTCCATAGGCGGTTCGGAATAGCCCAGAGAATCTTTCATATATTGCAGGACTTGTTCCTCCACCTGGGGAGGAATCTGTTCCATCACAAAGCCCCCTTCCGGTTCTCCGCCGGATGGGCCCCACTGGTACCACAGGGGGGTATCAAAGCCGGCCAGCTCCTCCGCCGGAATGAGCAGTTCCTCCGTGAGCATCAAGGTGGCCTTGCAGTTGTAGTGGCGCCAGTTGCCGTCAGCATATGCCAGCAGGTGCTGCCAGCCGTCCACAGCGTCCACCGCCGGATCGGCATCGTCGGTCATACAGGTGAGGTAGAACTCCACGCCCCCGTCATCCCGGATGCGGAACCCGGTCACCGCCCCATCTTGCGCGGCCAAAGCCACTTCTGCCTCCGGCAGCTCCCCGTTCAGGTACTCCTCCGCTCCCCGGCAGAGGGCATCCTCCGTGGTTCCCGCCAATTCCAGGGCCTCCGTCAGGGTGACCACCCGATCCTCCTGCCGGTCGTAGACCAGGGTGTAGATATCACCGTCGTTGCCGGAGCTGGCAGAGTCCAAATAGAAGATCAGGTTATCGTACCGTTCGGTCACCGCAGGATAAAGCAGGCACCGTTGGCCCCCTACCGTATTCACGGGGGCATCCATAACGGTCTGATACTGGCTTTTGAGGGCGGCCAGGGCCTGGTTGACCTCCTGGGCACCCTCTCCTTCCGCCGTCAGTCTGGGGATCTCAATATAGTTGCCCAGGGCATCATAATACTGGGTGTCCATTGTGAAACTTCCGGCCTGCGTAGTACTTCGGCAGGCCACCAGCCCTCCGCACAGGCCGATGGCCAGGGTCACCATCCCTACCAAAAGCAGGGCAGGCCGCTTGTGCCGGGCAAAGAGATTACGCAGGCGCTGCTCGGTCTCTTTGGCCGACCCGCTCATGCGGGTAGACAGCCGGGTATGGGGCACGTTCATAATGGCCCTCCTCTCTCATGACCAGCTGAGCTGTCTGTAGCTGATTTGCTCCAGGGTACCGTCTTCAGTCCAGGCATACACTGCCTCCTCCGGACGGCCCACATCCCCCCGGATGTGTTCCACCACCTGCCGGTTCTCCACGTCCAGGGTGGGATTGGAAAACAGGTAGGTGGAAAAGGAAAACCGGCTCGTCTCCTCGTCCCACAAGAACCACACATAGCTCACATTGTGGGGAAAGCTCGACTCCGCCAGCAGGCCCAAATCGGGGGAACCGTCAAAATTCAGGTCCCGGATATCCGGCTCCCCAATATTGGGGTCCCGGATCAGAAACAGGCCCTGGTAGAAGCTGTCCGGCGTATACACATCGTCCTCCACCGCCATGAACTGAAGCGGTGTGTCACCCTCATAGACCCGGATCTGCTCGATAGCCAGGCAATAGGGCTGCTGGTCCAGCGGCTCCAGTTCCAGCTCCAGGGACAGGTTTCGCCCGGTGGCAGTGGTCATGGTAATCCGCTCGGTCTCCACCTGCCGGTTTTCCTCCGACAGGGCCTGCCGCACCTCCTCCTCGCTCCCTGTGACCACCCGGATGAGATTGGGCCAGAGCTGCTCCTCACCACTCCAGAACGTGGGGCAGAGCAGCACCTCCATTCCCAGCCACTCCTCTCCCGTCAAAACAGAGCAGGCCAGCAGGGTGTACCGCTGTCCGCACAGGGTCTCCTCCCCCGGCGTCACCTGGACGATCTGCCACTGGGCGGAGGTATTGCTGGCCTGCCAGGGGTTATCCTGGTCTCTGGTGCGGCTCTCCACAACCCTGCGCAGCTCATTCATAACCCGCTCAGGGGCATGGTACCCCCCCGTCAGCTGGAGCCGCTCCCGAAAGGACCATTGGGGACCCTGGCCATACAGGCGCCAGTTATCCGCACCCTGAAAGATCTCTACCCCGCCGGGACAGGGCAGGGGTATTTGATCCTCCCAGTAGTTCTGGTACTCCATCCAGACCTGGGCGTCCTCCTGCCGCAGATCCCCCTTCATGGGCCAGACCCAGGTAAAGTCGGTGCCGTCAAAGGCCAGCAGGCCCCCCTCTCCATAGGTGTAACCCTGCCCTCCGCCGTTGACGGTGTAGAGGAGATAGTCCACATCGTCCTTTCGGAAGGTGGAAACCTGGGGTCTTCCGCCGCTGGAGGTGGCGGAAAACACCGGCCCAGTAAGCTGGCCCCGGTCATCCTCTACGCCGATGACCAGGGCACAGTGGGGATAGTCGTCGTAAAAATGGCCGGCTACCAGGGTGCCCCCCTGGCCCTGGATACAGGCCAGCTCCTCCCGCTGAGGTTTCCCATCAAAACTGACCTCAGCGGCATCATACAGGGCATCCAGCCGCTGCTCCTGGCCAACCTGGGCACGGCAGGCCACCAGGGAGCCGCACAGACCGATGGCAAAGCCCACCGCCATCACCAGAGCCAGAGCGGGCCGCCGGTGCTTGACAAAGAGATTGCGGACCCGCCCCTCGGTCTCCCTGGCCGAGCCGCTCATGGCCGTGGACAGCCGGGTTTTGGGCAATTTCATAGCGTTCCTCCTGTTATGTTTCCGATTGCAGCACCAGGTTGCCCTGGCTGTCCCAGCCGTAGGTGCGGGTCACCATAGCGTTCCAGTCCCGGTTCCACATCCGCTCCTCCAGCTGCCCCTCCTCAGGCAGCAGGGTCAGTTCCCCGGCCAGGGTGGCCAGATGGCGGAACTGTCCCGCCTCACTGTCCCACACAAACCAGCAGCGGCAGGCGTTCTGGGTGGCGTCGCATAGCAGGCCGAACTCCTCCACCCCGTCAAAGTTGATATCCCGGGTCGCCACCGGCCCCCCTGCCGGGCTGTCAATATGGAAGCCCTGGAAGGTGTGGACTCCGTCGTCCGCCACATCCTCCGGTGTGATGGTCTGGACCACCTGGCCGTCCTGCAACAGCTGGACCCGGTCGTACAGCACCGTTGTGACCAGCGCGTCCTCCCCCAGGGGCGGGGTACACCGCAGGGCCAGGGTCAGGGTCTCGTCGCCGCCCACGTCCAACTCATAGGTATCGGTAAAGTAGCCGTCGGAGGTATAGGTGATCTGGCTGCCGTCCCAGGCCGCTGTTCCCCATATGTAGCTGTGCCATTTGTCATACAATTCCGGGATACGCAGGACCTGCAGGCCGTTCTCACCGGTCTCCACATAGGCATTAGCTACGGCGTCCAGTTGGAACCGCTGGGCCAGCTTATTGTCCTCCACCTCCAGCACCACATAGGCGCAGGCGCCGTAGTTGGACCCGGGACTTGCCAGGGCGGCCAGCAGGGACTGTTGCTCTCTGGAGGTCATATGGAGCGGGGTGACCGTGGGGCGGGTGACCGCTGGATAACGCCAGGACAGCACCTCTCCGGTACCCAGGGTCACCACCATCTCCGTGGAACCCTGGTCCTGCCCGTCCGGCCAGGTTGCCCTAACCGTCAGATGGTCGTCTCCCACACCCTGGCCGTCCAGCGTGAGGTTCTCCAGATAACTGAGGCTGCTCCCATCCGGCAGGGGCTGTCCCTCCGGGGTAAGTACTACCTCGCTCCAGTCAGCCGCTTCCAGCAGCCGGGACAGGGGTACCCGCTCCTCCATCTCTCCCACATCGTCATAGGGCCAGACGTGGATGGCCACCATCTGATCCTCCGGCTGGAAGGCCAGCTCCACCATGCGCCAATAGTCCCCCTCCAGGCCCAGCAAACCGGCTGCCGCCGCCTGGAGCTGCTGGGTCCGCAGGGACCCGTCCGGCCAATACCGGTACACCTGCAGGAAGAATTCATTCTCCACCAGGGCATCCACCGCCCCATCCCCGTCCAGATCCACCTGGTACAGGGGCATCCAGGTCTCCGTCAGCGGAAACTCTGTTCCGTCCTCCAGCCGGATCTGATAGGCGTAATTATGCACGCCATCGTCTGTCAAGGTGTGTGTCACGGTACCTGAAAGACCTAAAAGATCCGCAAAGGGCACCGTCTCCTCTCCCGGCTCGGTGAGGACAAAAGCCAGTTCCTCTCCCGCCGGGGCAGCGGAAATGGCCGTCTCTGATCGGCAGGCCACCAGGGAGCCGCACAGGCCGATGGCCAGGGCCACCACCGCCACCAGGCCCAGGGCGGGCCGCCGGTGCTTGACAAAGAGATTGCGGAGTCGTCCCTCGGTCTCTTTGGCCGAGCCGCTCATGGCTGTAGACAGCCGGGTCTTGGGCAATGTCATGCTTTCTCCTTTCTCAGGGCAGCCACGGCCTGCAAAATCGCTCTGCCGTAGGCGGCGTGTTCCTCCTGGGGCAGCCGCTTCAGGGCCCCCTCGTCGCAGGCCAGCTCAGTATCCCGCTCCACGGAGCGCACCATCAGCCACACCAGTGGATTGAACCAGTGGACGGCGTTCACCCACAGCACCAGAGTTTTCAGCCAAATGTCCCGGCGGCGGTAGTGAACCAGCTCATGGAGCAAGGCGTAGCGCAGTCCTTGACCTCCGGCGTCCTCCGGCAGCAGCAGCACCGGCCTGAACAACCCCGCCAGCATGGGTACCGCCAGCCCGGGGCACAGGCGCAGCCGTGGCCTGCGCTGGAGGGAGAGGCTGTCGCACAGTCCGTTGAACAGGCGGATAGTGCCCGCATCCTCCACCGGGCGGCACCACCGGGCCAGGTATCTTTTAAACCGGAAATGAGCTATGAGATTCCACCCCAGCACCGCCGCGTCACCTGTCACCCACAGCGCAAGCAGGATACCGCCCACCGTGATGGGCGCCGGCTGGGCCTGCTCTGTGGGCAGGGCCTCAGGCGCAGGAGTGGAGACCGGGACAGCCGAGGGTGCCGCAGATGGAGCCGCCGTCTGGACCGGCTGGGAGGGCTGAGCCGCACTGGGCCGGGGTGTCCGCATCGGCTGGTAGATCACCCGGTCCGGCGGCACCTGGATCTGGATGGGGGCGGAGGCCGACCCGGCGGGCAGCAGAGGCAGGGGGACGGCCAGCCGGAGGGCCAGCAGCAGCCAGGCCCAGCACCGCCACCTGGCACCGTATCGTCCCCGGGTCAGTTTGGCCAACACCACCAACAGCAGGATTACCGCCCCGCCTCCCAGGCTCACGCCCGCCATGGAGGTCAAAAAGTCTGTCATCTCTGCTTCTCCCCGCTCAGTTCATCCAACAGATCCCGCAGATCGTCCAGATCCCGCTCCTCCAGGCCATTTCTGGCCAGGGCTGCCAGGAAGTTTCGGGGAGAGCTGCCGTACAGTTTGGAGAGCACCGCCTGGCTGTCAAAGGCCAGGTAGTCCTCCCGGCTGACCAGCGGGGTGTACAAGTTGCTCTTTCCCTCCCGGCGAACGGCTACAAAGCCCTTCTCCACCAGGCGGGTCAGATAGGTATTCACCGTATTGGAGGCCCAGCAAAAGCCCTCCAGGGCAGTCTCCAAGGCGGAGCGCGGAGTATCCGGCCCGGAGGCCCACAGGGCCTTCATCACTTCTAACTCAGTATCGGGCAGTCGTTTCATCTCTATCACCAACTTCATTTGTAGTGGATATCATTATACTACATTTGAAGTAGATATTTGTCCAGTTACAATCCAGTTACAGGCATAAGAAAAGCCCTCCGCCGGTTGGGCGGAGGGCTTTGGTTGTTTTATTCCTCGGTGTGGTCGCGGGCAGCCTGAGCGGCAGCCTGAGAAATATCCTCATCGGACAGGGTGCCGTCCTTCTTGATCTGAGCGATGCGGGCCTTGTTCTCCTCAATGTTGATCTTGGCGGTGGTGATCCGCTGGCAGAGGGCGGCGTAGCCCGGCTCCGGCGCACCTCCCCGCTCGGCATAGTAGAGCTTGCCGATCTCCAGATAGGCCTTGCGGATAGCGTCCTCCTCTCCGGAATTGTTGAGGGACAGCTTGGTGATCTCCATCAGCTGCTTGGACTTGGCCATGCCGGCCCGACCCAGGTCGGTGGCTTTATCCTTCAAATCGTCAAAAAAGGCCATTTTCCTACCTCCTTGCGGTATAGTGGCTGAAATGCTGGCCCTATTCTACCCCCATTTTCCGGCGGACGCAAGAGAACGCCGGGGGATTTCACATAAATTTAATGCTTCTTTTTCTGGAAGGCAAAGAACCGCTGGCCGAAATAATTGAGGATGGTGTACAAGGCCATACCGCCCAGCTTGGTGAGGCGCTCTTGCCAGATGGGATCCATGCCGGTATTACCCAGCACCCAACCCGCGATGGGCTGGGCCAGGGCATAGGCAATCACATAGCACACCGCCACGTTGATGGCAAACTTTACCGCTGAGTGCAGGAAGGTCTCCTCACTGTGGAAGGTAAAGTGGCGGTTGAGGAAAAAGCTCATCACTGCGCCCGCCACATAGGCGATGGCGGTGGAGGGCCAGTAGCCCAGCCCCTCCAGCAGGAACATGAGCACCATGGACAGCAGGGTATTGCCCACCCCCACCAGCAGGAATTTGGGGATGGAATTATCAATCAGTTTTGCCATGCTTGTCCTCCAATACCTCACGAATCAGGAACCGGGGCCGCTCCTTAGTCTCCAGATAGACCTTGCCGATGTACTCACCAATGACGCCCAAAGAGAGCAGGATCAGTCCCCCGATGGCCCACACGGAGCAGATCAGACTGGCCCAGCCCAAAATGGTCTCACCCATGGCCCAGCGGACGATGGAGTAGATGAGCATGGCAATACTCACCAGAAACACCAGGAAACCCAGGCCAGTAATCATGCGGATGGGCTTCACCGACAGGGAGGTAATGCCCTCCATAGCGAAAGAGAGCATCTTTTTCAGGGGGTACTTGCTCTCACCGGCAAAGCGCTCTCCCCGCTCATACTCCACAGTACCGGTGCGGTAGCCGATCATGGGCACGATCCCCCGGAGGAACAGGTTGACCTCCTTGAACTGAGCTAACCCCTCCAGGGCCCGGCGGGACATAAGGCGGTAGTCGGCGTGGTTGAACACCGTCTCCGCCCCCATGGAGTTCATCAGCCGGTAAAAGCCCTCGGCAGTAAAGCGCTTGAAGAAGGTGTCCTTCTTCCGGGAGGAGCGAACGCCATACACGATGTCACACCCGGCATAATACTGCTCCACCATGGCGTCCACCGCATCGATGTCGTCCTGGAGGTCGGCGTCCATGGAGATGGCCATATCGCACCGCTCCTTGGCGGTCATCAGCCCTGCCAACAAAGCGTTCTGATGGCCCCGGTTGCGGCTCAGGTCCACGCCGGAGAAGATGGGGCTGCTCTGGTGCAGCTCCTCAATGAGCTGCCAGGTCTTATCCTTGGAACCGTCGTTTACAAAAAGAACCCGGCTCTCCCGGGAAATAGTTCCGGCAGCCATCAGGGCCTCCAGCTTTTCTTTCAGCCTGCGTGAGGTCTCTGGCAGCACTTCTTCTTCGTTGTAGCAGGGAACGACAATATAAAGAATATCTTCCATATCAATCCATCTTCCTTGCGTTTTTTGTTCTGTTTGGTCATTATACTCCCTTTGGACGAGAAAAACCACCATTAAGTTCCTCTTATCCAAACAAAGTCATGCTCAGCACAGGACAAATACACGCCAGCCTCTCTCAGCTTGTCCGCATCCCTCACTCCTCCAGTTTCTTTCGCAGCCGCTCCACCGCCCGGCGCTCAATGCGGGATACCTGGACCTGGCTCACCCCCAGCACCCGGGCCGCCCGGTCCTGAGTCATGCCCCGGTAGTAGCGCAGCAGGATCACCTGCTGCTCCCGGTCAGGCAGGGCGGCGATGGCGGTACGCAGGGCCTCACGCTCCACGATACCCTCCTCGATACCCTCGGTGCCCAACACACTCTCCAGAGTCAGGCCGTCCCCTGTCTCCATCTGGAGGGAGGCCACCGGCAGCCCCGCCTCCTCAGCGGCGGCAATCTCCTCCGGCTCCAGCCCGGTGGCCTCGGACAGCTGGGACAAGGTGGGTTCCCGGCCCAGGGAGGCCGACAGCCGTTCCCTGGCCGCCCGGATGGCCATCCCCCGCTCTTTCAGACCGCGGCTGACCTTAATAGCGCCGTCATCCCGTAGGTAGCGCCGGATCTCACCGGCGATCTTGGGCACGGCATAGGTGGAGAACTGACAGCCAAAGGCGGGATCGAAGCCCCGCACCGCCTTCACAAAGCCCAGGCAACCCAGTTGATACAGGTCCTCCGGCTCCACTCCCCGGCCGTAGTAGCGGCGCACAATGGACCAGATCAGCCCACCATTCTCCTCAATGAGCCTGGCACAGGCCTCGTTGTCCCCCCGGCGGGCCTCCTCCAGCAGGTCGGGGGTATCCGCCACATTCATTGCGCCCCTCCCAGCCGGCGGGAGATCCTGCGGCGCATGGTCACCACCGTTCCCTTCCCCGGGGTGGAGCGTACCTTCACTCCGTCCATAAAACTCTCCATAATGGTAAAGCCCATACCGCTGCGCTCCTCTCCGCCGGTGGTAAACATGGGGCGTCGGGCCTGCTCCACATCGGAGATGCCCACGCCCTTATCCTTGATCTGGATCTCCAGGGTGTGGTCCTCAAAGAGCCGCAGCCGCATCTGGACCAGCCCCAGCTTGTCCGGATAGGCGTGGACGATGCAGTTGGTTACTCCCTCGCTCACCGCCGTCTTGATGTCATTGATCTCCTCCAGGGTGGGGTCCAGCTGAGCGGCAAAGCAGGCCGCCGTGGTACGGGCAAAGCCCTCGTTGGCCGACCGGCTGAGAAAGATCACCGTGGCCTCATTCATCGGTTTCATTATGTACTTCCTCCGTCATTCAAATTTGATCAACCGGTCCAGCCCGGCCGCCCGAAGCACCTTGCTTGCCTGCTCAGGCACATGGACCACCTCCATGGTCCCTTCCAGCTCGCTCATCCGGCGGCTGGCCCGCAGCAGTACGGCGATCCCCGAACTATCCATAAAGCTGACGCCCCCCAGATCCACCGTCAGATGACGGGGCATGGTCAGGTCGATCTGCCGTACCAACTCGCCTAAAATCTGTCTGGCCCGGTGGTGGTCCACCTCGCCGTCAATGGCCGCGTACAGCGCCCGATTCTCTGCTTTGCAGGTCACTGCCATGGCATATCCCCCCTGTACAAAAAATCGCAGTATACCAATTTTTGGTATACTGCGATCCTATCACAGATGGGGTATATATTTTGTCGAAGGACTCACCGGACCAGGGAAAAATCGGTAAAGATCCACTTCTCCCCCACTTTTTCGTAGGGGAAGTCAAACGTCAGGGTATCCACCACCGCGCCGTCCTGCTCCGGGTCCAGCACTTCCACCGTTACCCGGACGGTACAGCGGTTTGGGTCTCCGTCCCGCAGGACCTGGGTCGTCTCGGCACCCCTGGTGATGTCGGTGCCCCGGCCGCCGTCCTGGACGTAGAGGACGCCGTCGATGTCCACATACTGGGTTCCGTCATAAGGCAGCAGCTTTTCCACCAGATCGTCGGAAAAGAGGCTCTTGAGGTAACCCCGCAGGCTGACCGTGCTGTCAATGCCGGGATAGTCTACCCGATAATAGGTGGCACCGTCTACCTCGCGGCTGTCCGTTTCATCAAAGGTCATGGGCTCCACCTGGAACCACCAGAAGGCCTGCACCGCCGCCCGGTAGGCGGACAATACCTCCTCATCGTTAGGTCCGTCATAGGCCGTTGGGGTAGGGGACGGCTCCGCAGAGGGCTCCGGCTCCACAGAGGCCGTAGGTTCCGGCATAACAGTGGGCTGGGCCGTTGGGATGGGTGAGGGCTCCGCGGAGGGGGTAGGTTCGGCGCTCTGCTCCACCTCAGGCGTGGATGCGGCACTGGGCAGCGCGGTAGATACCGCCCCGGTATCCTGACAGGACCCGGTACATCCGCCCAGCAGCAGCAGTAACGCCAGCAATGGGATCAGTCTTTTCAACGCTCCAACCTCCTTTCCACGGCCCGGGTCAAACTGGGCCGTACAATATTACTGTACATTTTATCCGATTCTGCTCTGGAGCACAACCACAGTTGTGTAACAAAGTATGACAATATGGGCACAGAAACGCCGCCATCCGCGTTCGATGGCGGCGTTTCTCTGTTTTTCGAGAATTTTATCAGCCCAGCGCAGCCGCAGATTCTTCCAGCTTGACCAGCAGAGCCTTCAGCTTATTCGCCCGCTCCCGCTCGGCCTCCACTACCTGGGCGGGGGCCTTGTTTACAAAGCCGGGGTTATTCAGCTTGGTCTCCAGCTTGTCCAGCTCCTTGCGGTTCTTGTCCAGCTCCTTCTGGATGCGGGCCTTCTCCTTCTCCAGATCCACCAGCTCAGCCAGGGGCAGATACAGCCGGGCCGCATGGGTGGCGATGGTCACCATACCCTGGGTGTCCACCGTATCGGTGGCCTCCACCACCTTCACGTCGCTGGCATAGGCCAGACGCTTCAGGAAGGGAGTGCCCTGGTGGAACACGGCCTGCTCCAGAGTGGAGACGGTGAGCTGTGCCTTCTTGGAGGGGGGCACGTTCATCTCGGCCCGACGGGCACGGATGGCCCGAATGGCGTCCATGATGAGCTCCATAGCCTTCTCTTCCTCGGGGAAGTCCAGGTTGGCGTGGTGCTCCGGCCACTGCTGGAGCATCAGGTAGTCGCCCTCATGGGGCAGGGCCTGCCAGATTTCCTCGGTGATGAAGGGCATAAAGGGATGGAGCAGCTTCAGGATCTGGGTGAGCACGTAGCACAGCACCTGCTGAGCACGCACCTTAGAGTCCTCGTCCTCACCCTGAAGGCGGGTCTTGGTCAGTTCGATATACCAGTCGCAGTAGGAATCCCAGATGAAGTCGTACACCTTCTGGGCGGCCACGCCCAGCTCGTAGCGCTCCATGTTCTCCGTGATCTCGGGGATGACGCTGTTCAGCTTGGACAGGATCCACTTGTCCTCCAGCTCCAGCTTGTCGGGCAGCTGGCACTGGTCGATGGTCAGGTTCATCATCAGGAAGCGGGAAGCGTTCCAGATCTTGTTGGCAAAGTTGCGCATGGCCTCGCACCGCTCGGTGTAGAAGCGCATATCGTTTCCGGGGGAATTGCCGGTCACCAGGTTGAAGCGCAGGGCGTCGGCGCCGTACTGGTTGGCCATCTCCAGGGGATCAATGCCGTTGCCCAGGGACTTGGACATCTTGCGGCCCTTGTCGTCCCGCACCAGGCCGTGGATAAACACAGTGTGGAAGGGGGGCTTGCCGGTATGCTCACAGCCGGAGAAGATCATGCGGGCCACCCAGAAGAAGATGATGTCGTAGCCGGTGACCAGCACGTCGGTGGGATAGAAATACTTGTAGTCCTCGGTCTCCTCAGGCCAGCCCAGGGTGGAGAAGGGCCACAGGGCAGAGGAAAACCAGGTATCCAGCACGTCCTCCTCCTGCTTGATGTTCTTGGAGTGGCAGTGCTCGCACTCGGTGGGATCGTCCTCGGACACGGTGATGTGACCGCACTCCTGGCAGGTCCAGGCGGGGATCTGGTGGCCCCACCACAGCTGGCGGGAGATACACCAGTCATGAACGTTCTCCATCCAGTTGGTGTAGATCTTGGAGAAGCGATCGGGGACGAACTTGACCTCGCCCTCGTTGACCACCCGCAGGGCCTCCTCAGCCAGAGGCTTCATCTTGACAAACCACTGGGCGGAGATGAGAGGCTCCACGTCGTTGTGGCAGCGGTAGCAGGTACCAACGTTGTGCTGGTGGGGCTCCACCTTGACCAGATACCCCTGCTCCTCCAGGTCGGCCACAATGGCCTTCCGGGCCTCGTAGCGGTCCATGCCGGAGTAGCGGCCGTAGCCCTCCACCACCTTGCCGTTGTCGTCCAGCACACGGATGGTCTCCAGGTTCTGCCGCAGGCCCACCTCAAAGTCGTTGGGGTCGTGGGCGGGAGTCATCTTCACGCATCCGGTGCCGAACTCCATGTCCACATACTCGTCGGCCACGATGGGCATCTCACGGCCCACCAGGGGCAGAATGCACTTTTTGCCCACAATGTCCTTGTACCGCTCGTCGTTGGGGTTGACCGCCACGCCGGTGTCGCCCAGCATGGTCTCAGGCCGGGTGGTGGCCACGATGACGTACCGGCCCTCCTCTCCCTGGATGGGGTAGCGGATGTGCCAGAAGTTGCCCGGCTTGTCCTGATACTCCACCTCGGCGTCACTGAGGGCAGTGACGCAGTGGGGGCACCAGTTGATGATGCGGGAGCCCTTGTAAATGAGGCCCTTCTTGTACAGGGACACGAACACATGGCGGACGGCCTTGCTGAGGCCCTCGTCCATGGTGAACCGGGCACGGGACCAGTCGCAGGAGGCGCCCAGCTTCTTCTGCTGCTCCACAATGCGGTTGCCGTACTTGTGCTTCCAGTCCCACACCCGCTCCAGGAATTTCTCCCGGCCCAGGTCGTAGCGGGACAGGCCCTCGTTCTTGCGCAGCTCCTCCTCCACCTTGATCTGGGTGGCGATGCCGGCGTGGTCGGTGCCGGGCACCCACAGGGCGGCGTAGCCCTGCATCCGCTTGAAGCGGATCAGGATATCCTGGAGGGTGGAGTCCATGGCGTGGCCCATGTGGAGCTGGCCGGTGACGTTGGGGGGCGGCATGACGATGGTGAAGGGCTTCTTGTCGGGATCACGGTGGCCCTCAAAGCAGCCGTTTTTCTCCCACATCTCGTAGACGCGGCCCTCCACCTCCTGGGGTTCATAGACCTTGGGAAGTTCTTTCTTCATCTGTTACACTCCTTTTCGGGGCAAAAAAAGTTCGCCCCAAGCTGTTGCTCAGGGCGAACCTGTTAGTCCGCGGTACCACCTGAATTTCCTCAAATGAGGACACTCATTGCCTCTGTAACGGGAGGATTCCGCCGCCCCCTACTGTGGTTCAGGGGCAGAGCTCTGGGACGACCTTCCCCCCACCGCCGGAGAGCCTTGCACCAAACCGGCTCCTCTCTGTACCTTTCGCGGGGGTACTCCTTCCCATCTTAGCCTTTGGGACATAGTATATGCACTTTTCGGGAAAATGTCAAGCCTCTGGCTTACCGCAGTTCCTTGTCGCAGTAAGCGCAGCAATCCACGCCGCCGTTCTGCTTCACCAAGGGAGGCAGGTAGTGCTCGGTCTGGGTGATGCAGTTGGGGTTGGAGCACACCGGCTTGGTGCCGATCTCCACGGCGCCGGGGCTCATACGGTCCTGATTGGCCAGGTCGGTGAGCAGCGCCATACGGGCATACATACCATAGCGGGCCTGCTCAAAGTAGACCGCCCGGGGATCGTCGTCCACGTCGATGGCGATCTCGTCCACACGGGGCAGGGGATGCATCACCAGCAGGTCCTTCCGGGCCCGGTCCAGCTTCCGGCGGGTGAGGACGTAAATGCCCTTGCACCGCTCGTACTCCAGGGGATCCACAAAGCGCTCCCGCTGGATACGGGTCATATAGAGCACATCCAGCTGGGGAATGACGGCCTCCAGGCCGGTGACCTCGGTAAACCACATATCATTCTCCCGCATGAAGGCCCGCATATATTCGGGCACCGCCAGCTCACGGGGAGCAATGAGGAAAAACTTGATGCCCTTGAACTTGGCCAGGGCCTTGATGAGGGAGTGAACGGTACGGCCGTTCTTCAGGTCACCGCACAGGCCCACGGACAGACCATCCACACCGCCCCGCAGGCGGGTGATGGTGGTCAGGTCGGCGGTGGTCTGGGTGGGGTGCATATGGCCGCCGTCGCCGGCGTTGATCACCGGTACATCAGAGTAAAGAGAAGCAGCCTTGGCGGCGCCCTCCTTGGGGTTACGCATGACCACCACATCGGCGTAGCCGGACACCATCTTGATGGTGTCCTTCAGGGTCTCGCCCTTGGCGGTGGAGGTGGATTTGGGATCGGCAAAGCCGAACACGGTACCGCCCACCCGCAGCATGGCGGTCTGGAAGGAAAAGTTGGTGCGGGTAGAGGGCTCATAGAACAGGCTGGCCATCACCCGCCCCCGGCAGGCGTCCATAAAATCGGCGGGGTGGTCCATAATATCACTGCACCGCTGGTACAGGGAATCCCACTCCGCCCTTGACAGGTCTCCAAAGTCGATCAAATGCCGCATGACGCTTCATTTCCCCTTTTGAATTTTTTCTATCGTATCATATTTCCCCCCGTTCCGGCAAGAGCAGAATGGACAAATTTCCTCCTTTTTTCCCGCGGCTCCTTGACACCCCCCGCACATTGTTCCAACAGGGGCCGGCAGGTATCCTTTTGCTCCCTTCTGTCCACACTAGAGAGGAAGGAGGCGGCGTCATGTACTTGTTTTGGATTTTTCTGTTCTACAGCTTTGTGGGCTTTCTGATTGAGGTAGGCTATGCCCGGCTGAGTGGTGAATCCAAGCAGGACCGGAAGTGCCGCCTGCTTCTTCCCATCTGCCCGGTCTATGGGTTGGGCGCGCTGGGTCTGCTCCTGCTGCCGGAGTGTGTGCGGGCCCAGCCGCTTCTGCTGTTCTCCGCCGCAGTTCTGATCTGTACGGCGGCAGAACTTCTGGCGGGTCTTTTTTATGAAAAAGTCTTTCTGGTATCCTTCTGGGATTACTCCCATTTGCCTCTGCATCTGGGCCGGCACATCTGCCTCCGCTTCTCCCTGTACTGGGGCGCATTGACTCTGGCCCTCTATTATTTGCTCCATCCGACGGTTGCCTGGCTGGCTGCCGCCATTCCAACCTGGGCCACACCACCCGCTGCGGCTTTGTTGTGCGTAGATACGGTACTCACCGCCCTTCTGCTGCGCCGAACACGGGATACCGGTTCTCTACGCTGGTATGTCCGGCTGTTCCGACGAAAGCCAGCGTGAAAAACGCCCCCTTTCAGATTTTTGTATCTGAAAGGGGGCGTCCCTCATGCCCGTCTCAGGTCATTCAGAGTCTCGTCAATCTTCTTCTGGGATACGTAAGCCTGGGCTACCGAGAGGATCTGCTCCAGGGTGATGGAGCGGGCAGCCCCCAGGATGGGATGCTTGAAGAGCATAGGGAACCGGCGCTGAAGCACCGCCCGGCTGCCCGGATGGTCCAGCAGCTCCCCTACTGTAATCTGATTGCGTTTGAGTTCCATGCGCTCACCTCCAACCCAGTCTATGCACCAGTGACGCAGATTTGACTTGCGGGCTGATGTGGGGCAGGCTATAATGGTGTGCATACCATATATCCGGATAAGGAGGCCCCACTTTCTATGATCCATTCTCTGGATAACCATGTTCCTCAGCTCCACCCGGAGGCCAGAATCGCCGCCAATGCCACCCTTGTGGGCAAGGTATCTGTCGGCCCCGCTGCCAGCATCTGGTACGGCGCAGTTCTGCGGGGCGATGAGTGCTCCATCTGCCTGGGCGCAGGCTCCAACGTGCAGGACCAGGCGGTGGTCCACGGCGACCCGGACTTTCCCACTGTTATCGGCCGGGATGTAACTGTAGGCCACGGCGCCATCCTCCATGGATGCACAATAGAAGACGGATGCCTCATCGGTATGGGCGCCATCCTGCTCAACGGCTGCGTCATCGGTGCAGGCAGTCTGGTGGCGGCCGGGGCGCTGGTCACCCAGAACACGGTAATCCCGCCAGGCAGCCTGGTGATGGGTTCCCCTGCCAAAGCGGTCCGGCCCCTGCGCCCGGATGAGCAGGAATCCCTGCCCCACTCCGCCCAGCTCTATCGGGAGCTGTCTGCGGCCCAACTTCCCGCTGTCGGTCAGGAGGTAACAACATGAAAAAAGAGCATCACCCCAAGGGACAGCGCCGACAGGCGCTGAAAGAAGAGGTAAAGGCCAAACCCGGTGTGACCGCAGTCTATATCATTCTCCGGGCCCTGGTTATTGTGGCCATCGTGGCCCAGTCCTTCAAGGGTAATTTTGAGAACGTGTTTCTGTGTGTTCTCACCCTGTTTCTCTTTACGCTGCCTTCCTTCCTGGAGCGCACCATTCGTGTGGAGATTCCGGACACGCTGGAAATTATCATCTTACTTTTCATCTTTGCTGCAGAAATCCTTGGTGAGATCCAAGCCTACTACATCCAGTATCCCTACTGGGACACCATGCTTCATACCCTCAACGGTTTCCTGTGCGCTGCCATCGGCTTCTCTCTGCTGGACATCCTCAACCGGAATGAAAAACTAAAATTCAGCCTCTCTCCGGTCTATCTGGCTGTGGTAGCCTTTTGCTTCTCTATGACCATCGGCGTGCTTTGGGAGTTCTTTGAGTTCTCGATGGACCAGCTCTTCCTGCTGGATATGCAGAAGGATACCGTGGTCAATTCCATTGGCTCGGTGATGCTGGACCCCACCGGAGGCAATCATCCTGTCTCCATCAAACACATTACAGATGTGATTGTGGTCACTGCCGACGGCGCCCAGCAATCTCTGGGGCTGGGCGGCTATCTGGACATCGGCATTATCGACACCATGAAGGATCTGTTCGTGAATTTTATTGGCGCTGTGGTCTTTTCCACCATCGGCTTCTTTTATGTGAAAAACCGCGGCAAGGGTAAATTTGCTCCCCAGTTTATCCCCACTGTGGTGGACGATGTGGAAACAACGGCAGATCAGGACCATCCCACACAGAATTAAGCTGCTTTGCTCCTCTGTTTTTCCACCTACTCTCCCCTTTTGGCAGATTTTTTCACTACATACCTGCATAGAGTTCCTCCATTCCGCCCATACTAGGAGCGTACCACGGTAACAAGGAGGAATTAGCCATGAACCAGACCCCTAACAACAGCATCAAGTGCTCCGTCACCAACTGTGCCCACCACTGCGGCGGCCAGAACTACTGCACCCTGAACGAGATCAAGGTGGGCTGCTGCGAGCCCAACGCCACCAAGTGCGCCTCCACCGAGTGCGCCTCCTTCCAGCTGGGCCAGCACTAAGCACCTGAGCAACAAAAAACAGGACCTGCGAAAGCAGGTCCTGTTTTTTGTATTTGGAATTACTCCTTGGGCTCGGCAGGGGCCTCGGCCTTGGGAGCCTCCGCCTTGGGGGCGGCAGCAGCAGGGGCAGCCTTGGGCGCCGCAGGCTTGACCTCGGGCACCTTGCCATCCACAATGATCAGCTTGCGGGGGCACTTCTGAGCGCAGATGCCGCAGCCAATGCACTTCTCGTAGTCGATGACGGCCAGGTTGTTGACCATGGTGATGGCCTCCCTGGGGCAGTTCTTCATGCACAGAGAACAGCCGATACAGCCGTTGTCGCATACCTTCCGGGCGTCCGCGCCCTTGTCATGGGAGGAGCAGGGAATGGTGACGTGACGCTTGGTCTTGTAAGGCTCCAGAGCAATGATGTGGCGGGGGCAAACGTCCACGCACTTGTTACAGGCCTTACACTTCTCCTCGTCCACCTTGGCCACGCCGTCAACAACGTGGATCGCGTCAAAGGGGCAGACCTTCTCACAGGAGCCCAAACCCAGACAGCCATAAGAGCAGCCCAGATCACCGCCGCCAGGCAGCTTGGAAGCGGCCACGCAGTCGTGGAGGCCCACATAGTTGTACTGCTTGTAGTTCTGACCGCAGCCGGTGCAGTGAACCTGAGCGATCATCTTGACAGCAGCGCCGGCAGATACGCCCATAATCTCACCGATCTGAGCGGCGACAGCCTCGCCGCCGGCGGCGCAGGCATTGACAGGGGCTTTGCCCTTGGCCACAGCGACAGCATAACCGGAGCAGCCGGGGAAGCCGCAGCCGCCGCAGTTGGCGCCGGGCAGACAGGCCAGCACAGCCTCCTCCTTGGGGTCCACCTCAACAGCGAACACCTTGGCGGCGATGGCCAGCACCAGGCCGAAGATGGCGCCCAGCACAGCCAGGACCACAACGGCAAAGATAACAGTATTCATATCCATGATTCATCCGCCTCCCTTAACCAAAGACCTTCAGACCGGAGAAGCCCATGAAGGCCAGGGCCACCAAGCCGGCGGCCATCAGGGCAATGGGGAAGCCCTCAAAGGCCTTGGGACACTTGGAGAACTCCATCCGCTCACGGATGGAGGCGAAGATCACGATGACCAGCAGGAAGCCGATACCGCCAGTGACGCCGTATACCACGCTGGTAATAAAATCGTAGCTGTTCTGGGTGTTCTGCAGCACCACGCCCAGCACGGCGCAGTTGGTGGTAATCAGGGGCAGGTACACGCCCAGGGCTTCATAGAGGGAGGGCATGGACTTCTTCAGGAACATCTCAATGAACTGCACCAGGGCGGCGATGACCAGGATGTAGGTCACAGTCTGCATGAAGGTCAGCCCCAGAGGCACCAGAATCAGCTCATTGATGGGCCAGCAGATAGCGGAAGCCAGACCCATGACGAAGGTGACCGCCAGGCCCATGCCGGAGGCCGTCTCCACCTTCTTGGACACGCCCATAAAGGGGCAGATGCCCAGGAACTGAGCCACGATAAAGTTATTGACCAGGATGGCGCCAAGGGCCACGGTAAATAGGTTTGCCCAATCCATTACTTGGCCACCTCCTCAGCCTTTTTCTCGCCCTTCTTGGGCTTGTTCAGGATGTACTGCATGGCAGCGATAAGCACGGCCAGCGTGATAAAGCCGCCCACGGGGAGAATCATGCCCAGAGCGGGGATGCCCTCGGGCAGGATGCGAATGCCGGCGGCGGTACCCAGGCCGAAGACCAGGTTGCCGTCCTTGCCGATCTCCAGCAGGCCGCCCATGATCGTGCCATTGCCCAGGAACTCACGGATAACACACATGATTACCAGGATCATGGTATAGCCCAGGCCCTGGAAGATACCGTCCATGGCGGAAGCACCGATGCCGTTCTTGTAGGCGAAGGACTCGGCCCGACCCAGAATGATACAGTTTACCACGATCAGGGGGATAAACAGACCCAGGCTGGCCGACAAGGCAGGTACGAATGCCTGGAGCATCAGGTCCACGATGGTCACGAAACCGGCAATGACCACGATGAAGCAGGCAATACGGATATTGTTTGGAATAATCTTACGCAGAGCAGCGATAATGATATTAGCCAGGGTCAGGATCACCAGCACAGACACACCCATGCCTAGTCCGTTGAACAGGGTGGTGGTGATGGCCATGGTGGAACACATACCCAGCAGCTGGACGGTAACGGGGTTCTGATAGAACAGACCGTCCATCAGTTGTTTTCTTGCATTCATGGTTCGTTCCCTCCTTAACCCATGCTGGCCGCGGCGGCAATAGCGGAGGAAACCGCCTCGCATACGCCTCGGGAGGTGATGGTGGCGCCGGTGAGCGCGTCGATGGTGCCACCATCCTTGGTCACATTGACCTCACCAGTGGCACCAACGAACTGGGCACGGAAATCCTCCTTGCTGGCGTTGGAACCCAGGCCGGAGGTCTCGCCGGTCTTAACGATGGACACACCGGAGCAGGCTCCGGTGGCGTCCACGCCCACCATGATGGTCAGGTTGCCGCTGAAGGAAGTGGCGGGCTTGACCTGCACCACATAGCCGGCGTCGCCGGCGCTGTAGACGTCTTCCACGGTGGCATCGCCGCCGGTGTACTGATCGGTAACCTTCTCATAGCTGTCGGCAGGCAGCACGGCAGCCATGGCCTCCTGGGTGGTCTTTTCGTTATTGGCCGCAATGTAGGGCTTGGTGACCTCGTTGGTCAGGCCCAGCAGCAGAGCGGTAACGGCGCAGATGGCAAAGAGCACAATGACAAGGGTCGCCATGCCGGGCTCTTTCTTCTTGGTTACAGTTTCGCTCATGGTTTAGCCCTCCTTCCCGGCTTTTTGGGCGGCCTTGGCGGCAGCCTTCATTTCCTTGGTGACGCCGTAGCGGTTGGGCTTACCCACCTTATCGATGAGCCACACGCAGCAGTTCATGATCAGGATGGAGTAGGACACACCCTCGGGATAGCCGCCGAAGTAGCGGATAAACACGGTGAGCAGGCCGCAGCCAATGCCGAAGATGACCTCGCCCTTCTTGGTGACGGGGCTGGTCACGTAGTCGGTAGCCATGAAGAAGGCGCCCAGCATCAGGCCGCCGGTGCACAGTTGATAGAGCATCCAGGTCAGCCGGTCATTGCCGCCCATGGGGAAGGCAAAGGTGAGTACGGCCACGGTGGCGATGTAGGCCACAGGGATACGAGCGCGGATGACGCCCCGCCAGATCAGGTACAGGCCGCCCAGCAGCAGCATGAGCGCGGAGATCTCACCAATACAGCCCATCTTGTTGCCCACAAAGGCATCCAGCAGGGAAACATCGGTGGGCAGCAGGCCCTTGTGCATGAAATCGGCGGACAGGGGGGTGGCGCCGGAAACGATGTCGGCGCCGGCCATGGTGGTAGTGCCACCCAGTAGGTCAGGCCAGTACTGCGTACCGATGCCCTGGGGTGCCCAGGTGGTCATGGCCACAGGGTAGCACAGCATCAGGAAGGCACGGCCGCCCAGGGCGGGGTTCATGAAGTTCTGGCCCAGGCCGCCGAAGAGCTGCTTGACCACCACGATGGCGAAGAAATCGCCGATGATCAGCATCCAGTAAGGCAGAGTGGGGGCGCACACGAAGGCCAGCAGCACGCCGGTAACGGCAGCGGACAGGTCCTTGTTGGCGCAGGACTTCTTCATCAGCTTGCGATAGCCCCACTCAAAGAACTCGCAGGCCACCACAGAGATCAGAGTGGCAACGAGAGCACGGGGGCCGAAGAACACCACGCCCATGACCAGGGCGGGCACCAGCGCGATGAGCACATCGCGCATCAGGTTCTGGGTATCGATGGGGGAGGCCACGTGGGGGGACGAGGCCACCGTCAGATTCAGCTTCTTTTCCTCATTCATGCTTTGGCCGCCTCCTTTGCCGCTTTTTCCTTGGCCGCCAGGTTCCGCAGTTCACCCTTGGTCACGCGGAAGGACTGGACCAGATGGATGCGGGCGGGGCAGATGTAGTTGCAGGAACCGCACTCGATGCAGTCCATAACGTTGAGGGCCTCCGCCTCTTTCCACATACCCTTGCCGGCATACAGGTGCATATACACGGGAGTCAGATGCATGGGGCAGACGTTGACGCAGCGGCCGCAGCGCAGGCAGACCTCTTCCTCCACCACGGGGGCAGCCTCGTGCTTGGTGAGGCAAAGCACGGCGTTGGTGCCCTTGATGCAGGTCACGTTCAGGTCGTACTGAGCGATACCCATCATGGGGCCGCCGGTGAGGATGCGCTCAGGCTCCTCCTTGAAGCCCTTGGCCTCGTTGATGAGCTCCTGGAAGGACACGCCCAGGGGTACCATCAGGTTCTTGGGCTCCTGGATGGCGTCGCCGGTGACGGTGATCACACGGTGGGTAACGGGTTTGCCCTCCACCACGGCGTCGTACACGGCGGCAGCAGTGCCCACGTTGAACACGGCGCAGCCCACATGGGCGGGCAGGCCTCCGGGAGGCACCTCACGGCCGGTGATACGCTGGATCAGCTGCTTCTCAGCGCCCTGGGGGTACCGGGTCCGCAGAGACTCCACAGTGATGTCACCCTTGCCGCCCACCAGTGCACGCAGGTGCTCGATGGCATCCTCCTTGTTGGCCTCCACACCGATCACGCCGCTCTTGAGGCCGAAGGCCTGCATGAGGATGCGCAGACCGCCCACAACCTTCTCGCCATACTCCAGCATGAGGCGATGGTCGGCGGTGATGTAGGGCTCACACTCGGCGCCGTTGAGGATCACGGTGTCCACCTTGCCGATGCCCGAGCTGATCTTCACATGGGTGGGGAAGCCTGCGCCGCCCATACCGGTAAGGCCAGCCTCCTTCACGATGTTGACGATCTCATCGGTGCTCAGCTTGGTGTAATCGGGATGGGGAACGAGCTCGGAGCCCCAGGTATCCTGGAAGTCGTTCTCGATCACCACCGACATACACTTGCCGCCGCCCACATAGGGACGGGGCTCCACCGCCTTGACCTCACCGGAGACCGAAGCGTGGATGGGGGCACCCAGACCGGCGATCTCGCCGATCTTCTGACCCACCTTGACGTGATCGCCCACAGCAACGATGGGCTTACAGGGAGCACCGATATGCATGGACATAGCGATGACCACCTGCTTGGGAGCAGCGCTCAGAGGCGCTATCTCCTTGTGGCGTGCCAGCTCCTTCCGGTCATGGGGATGCACGCCGCCGTAAAAGCTTTGCTTCATAGGTCCACCTCGCAAATCTGACCCACACACGGGCCATTTTTCTGAGTTGTTTGACCGGTATCTCAAACAGAATTATCATATCGCAAAGCACACAAATTGTCCAGTTAAAACCGTCAAATTTCTCACTGTTTTTTCATTTAAACTCACCAGTTTTATCAAAAAGCTGAATTCTTCCTTTCTTTTCCTCCTTTTTGAAAAAACTATACCAGCTGGTTTTCCAATTGGCGGAACCGTGGATTCTGTCCCCCTGCCACGGTACTTTACTTGTTTAAAATGCAGAAGTTTCAAATGGCAGATTGACAAAGCCCACCGGGAAAGCTATGATTATACCTACAACTTGCAGTTCATCCTCTGGGATGGACGCTTCAAATGCGATGACCGGGACAGTACGGGCGGCGCATAAGCGCAGAGAGGGAGCGGTTGGTGTAAGCTCCCGTGAGGCCGCATCGGAAGGTCACCCGGGAGCGGCTCCGCCGAAGGCAGTAGGCGGGGACGGTTACCCTCCGTTACCGGGGCATGAGTGCGCGGGTATGCCCGCGAAGTTAGGTGGTACCACGGAGTGTCATGGCGGCTTCGTCCTATGGGACGAAGCCGCCATGTTGTTTTTCTCCCATACCAGCCAAAGGAGGTCTTTTCCACCATGAGAATGAAAACAGCCCAGATCCTGATGGAATGTCTGCTGGAGCAGGGGGTGGATACCGTATTCGGTTACCCCGGCGGCACCATTCTAAATGTATACGACGAGTTCGAGCTGCACGGCTATAAGGATAAGATCCGTCACATCCTCACCGCCCACGAACAGGGCGCTTCCCACGCCGCTGACGGCTACGCCCGGGCTACCGGCAAGGTGGGTGTGTGTTTCGCCACCTCCGGCCCCGGCGCCACCAACCTGACCACCGGCATTGCCACCGCCTACTACGACTCCTCCCCCGTGGTCTTCATTACCTGCAACGTCAGCGAGAACCTGATCGGCAAGGACTCCTTCCAGGAGGTGGATATCACCGGTATCTCCATGCCCATCACCAAGTGCAACTACCTGGTAAAGGACCCCAACCAGCTGGCCGACGTGATCCGGGAGGCCTTTGCCATTGCCCGTACCGGCCGTCCCGGTCCGGTTCTGGTGGACATCGCCAAGAACGTCACCGCCGCTGAGGCGGAGTATGAGCCCCTGCCCCTGTCTGAGCACCCCAACCACGGCCGTCTGGCCGCCATGCTCCGCCGGGCCAGCCACGAGCTCAAGGCTCCCGAGCCCGACGCCGGCGACATCCAGACCCTGCTGGACATGATCGAGGAGGCCCGCCGTCCCCTGGTGCTGGTGGGTGGCGGCGTGATCCGCTCCAAGGGCGCTGTGCCTCAGTTCCGGAAGTTCATTGAGACCCTCAATGCCCCGGTGGCCTCCACCATTATGGGCGGCGGCGCCTGCCCCGGCGACCATCCCCTGTTCACCGGCATGATCGGAATGCACGGCTCCCACGCCTCCAACCACGCCAGCGACCAGTGCGACCTGCTCATCGCCATCGGCTGCCGGTTCTCCGACCGGGTGGCCACCGACCCCGCCACCTTCGCCCCCAACGCCAAAATCGTCCACATCGATATTGACCGCGCCGAGATCGATAAGAACGTGGTCACCGACCACCACATCATCGGCGACGCCCGTCGGGTGCTGGAGCTGCTCAACACCAAGCTGCCCGCCCACGACTATCCCGAGTGGAAGGAGTGGGTGTTCTCCCACAAGGAGATCCCCCTGAAGAAGGACGACATTCTCCACCCCCATGAGATTCTGGAGACCATTCAGGCGGTCACCGACGGGGACGCCATCATCACCACCGACGTGGGCCAGCACCAGATGTGGTGCGCCCAGTACTACCACTTCTCCCGCCCTGGCCAGCTGATCACCTCCGGCGGCTTCGGCACCATGGGCTTCGGCCTGGGCGCCGCCATGGGCGCCGCCGTGGGCAACCCGGGCAAGGTGGTGGTCCAGTGTACCGGCGACGGCTGCTTCCGCATGAACTGCCATGAGCTGTGTACCGCCGAGCACTATAACATCCCGGTGATCACCGTGATCTTCAACAACCGGACCCTGGGTATGGTACGCCAGTGGCAGAACCTGATTTATCACAAACGTTTCTCCCAGACCGATCTGGACCGGGGCCCCGACTTTGTGAAGCTGGCGGAGGCCTACGGCATCCAGGGTGAGCGTGCAGCCACCCAGCCGGAATTTGAGGCCGCTTTCCGTCGTGCCGTGGCCTCCGGCCGTCCCTATGTGATCGAGTGCGCCATCGACAAGGACGCCATGGTCCATCCCATGATCTCCGCCGGTACGCCGGTCACTGACTTCATTCTGGACTAAGGAGGGTGTGGAATATGAATGAAATGAATGCCACCCGCCGCACCCTTTCGGTGCTGGTTGAAAACGCCGCCGGCGTCCTGTCCCAGGTCTCCCGGCTGTTCTCCCGAAAGGGCTATAACATCGAGTCTCTGGCTGTGGGCACCACTGATGATCCCACGGTGTCCCGTATTACCATCGAGGTGTGGGCCGACGCCCCCATGATCGAGCAGATCATGAACCAGCTGCGTAAGCAGTATCCCGTCTACTCCGTGCAGGAGCTGAAGCCGGAGCGTTCCATCCGCCGGGAACTGGTGATGTTCAAGGTCAAGGCAGAGACCCACGACATCCGCAATGAGGTCATCCAGATCGCCAACATCTTTCGGGCCTCCATCATCGACGTGTCCCTGAAGTCCCTGACCCTGGCCCTCATCGGCGACGAGACCAAGGCGGAGGCCATGCAAAAGCTTCTGGAGGCCTTCGGCATCCTGGAGCTGGTCCGCACCGGCATGGTCGCGCTCGAGAGAGGCGCCTACACCATTGAGGATGAGACCAAGGAACAGACTGAGTTTAATCTGGGCAAAAATTTCCTGTGATCTTTTGGTCCACTCCAAAAAACGTTCTGAGATTGTATCACACTTATCATTCTTTTCTGCCCCGCTGTGTTATCATCGTGGACAAGAAAAAAACCTTCATTTGACAAAGGAGTGCAAAGACTATGGCTAAGATGTATTACGAGAAGGACTGTGATCTGACCTACCTGAACGGCAAGAAGATCGCCATCATCGGCTACGGCTCTCAGGGCCACGCCCATGCCATGAACCTGAAGGATTCCGGCTGCGATGTGTGCGTTGGCCTGCGTGAGGGTTCCAAGAGCTGGGCCAAGGCCGAGCAGGCCGGCCTCCAGGTCAAGACCGTTGCCGAGGCCGCTCAGTGGGGCGACATCGTGATGATCCTCATCAACGACGAGGTTCAGGCTGAGGTTTACAAGAAGGATATCGCTCCCTACATGACCGAGGGCAAGGCCCTGGCTTTCGCCCACGGCTTCAACATCCGCTATCAGCAGATCGTGCCTCCCGCCGGCGTGGATGTGTTCATGGCTGCCCCCAAGGGCCCCGGCCACACCGTCCGCTCCACCTACGTCAACGGCAAGGGCGTGCCCTGCCTGGTGGCCGTGGAGCAGAACGCCACCGGCAACGCCTATAAGATCGCCCTGGCCTACATCGCCGGTATCGGCGGCGCCCGCGCCGGCGTCATGGAAACTACCTTCCACGACGAGACCGAGACCGACCTGTTCGGTGAGCAGGCTGTGCTGTGCGGCGGCGTGGTGGATCTGATGAAGTGCGGCTTCGAGACCCTGGTGGAGGCCGGTTACGAGCCCGAGAACGCCTACTTCGAGTGCATCCATGAGATGAAGCTCATCATCGACCTGATCAACAAGGGCGGCGTGGCTGCCATGAACTACTCCATCTCCGACACCGCTGAGTACGGCGAGTATGTGTCCGGTCCCCGTGTGCTGCCCTACGAGGAGACCAAGAAGAACATGAAGGCCGTGCTGGCCGACATCCAGGACGGCACCTTCGCCGGCAAGTGGATCGCCGAGAATAAGAACGGCCGTACCTTCTTCAACTCCAAGCGTGCCGCGCTCAAGAAGCACCAGATGGAGATCGTGGGCGAGGAGCTGCGCAAGAACATGATCTGGGGCGGCGACACCGACCTGGACACCGCTTCCAACTAATTGTATCCTAAAAAAGGTGGCCCTCCAGCTGGAGGGCCACCTTTTTTATACTCAGGATGCAAACCGGCTCATGAGCCGCTCCAGTACCCGGTGGAGCAGCACACCCAAAGCGATATTGAAGGTATAGGCAATGAGGTAGAAGCCGATGTGTCTGGGATCATGGTCCAGCCAGGGCGCCAGTAGGTCAAACTCCCGGGTGATTACCACATTGAGCAGATAGATCTCCAGGCTGCTCCCCCCAACCATACGCAGGAAGGCAGGGACCCACCGTCCGGGGTACCAGTGCAGCACTCTGCCCAGAAGCAGACAGACAGGCATCACACCCACCACAACCGCCAGGATCAGGGGGAAGATCACCGGCTGGACCAGCCAGCCGGCCACAACTGCCAGCGCCAGAACAGCTGAAGTCACCCACACTGCCAGGTGCCGGGCATTGAGCTTTTTACCCTCCATCACATAGGAGCCCACCAGAAAGCCCATGGCAAAATCGGGAATACGCAGCAGAAAATCCGGCAGATACAGCAGCCCGGCACCCCAGGTTACCCGATAGAGCAGGTAGCTGATCAAATAGATGAACAGGGTCAGCCACTCTTTATGGGCACAGCGGCGGAACAGCTTGAAATAGAACGGTGCCGCCAGATAGAACACCAGGATGGCGGAGATATACCAGTTGAACCCCTCCGGCACATTCAGCCAGTAGGATAAAGTGGACAGATTCCAGAAGATCACATCAGGAGTGATCCGCCCGGCCGCGGCCAGGGCCACACTGTAGATCCCAACCACCAGCCAGAAGGCGGGCAGCAGCCGCCGCAGCCGTCGGCCCAGATAGCGCCCGTAGGACTCCTTTCCTCTCCGGATCAGAGAGCAGCAGATTCCCATGCCGGAGAGCACCAGAAAGATGTCCACCCCTGCAAAACCCATGGAGCGAAAGGCCTTGAAGGGCAGGAAAGTGTCGTTCAGCTCATAGGCGTGGAAGAGCATGACATACAGCATGGCAATCCCCATCAGCTCGCCCCGGTAGTGGCTTAGTAGTCCATATCCGCCAACTTCCCTGCCGTTTTCATCGATCACCTGTCCACCCCCTTTTATCGTGGTTTCATTATAGGTGGCTCCTTCTCTTCCGTCAATCCCCACGCCTTTTACTATGCTCCCGGCAGATTGCAGACTGCCGTCCTCCCATGCTATAGTACAAATGTTATATCATCTGATGAGGAGGAAACTGCGATGAAATATCCCCGTTGCTGCCTGGTGCCTTGGCATTGGCACTCTCCGTCTCCCTATGCGCCTGCGGCGGAGCACCTGACAGTCCTTCCGCCGCACCGGCTCAGACGCTGGAAGAACTGACCGCTGGCCAGACCATCACATCAGAAACCGCTGAACTCACCCTGAAAGGGGTGGTCATTCTGGACGCAGTGGTGGATGAAAACATCAACCTGAACGCCAAGGATGACAGCGACTACCTGTGCGCCATCTATAACATCAAAAATACCGGTGCCACGGAGGACGATCTCATTCCGGAAACCGTACTCTCTAATAAGGTATTTTACCAGGAAAAATATGAATATACGGAATTTGATCAGGATATCGCAGGCAACGGCAACGCCTATGCCGGCCATACTCCCCTGCCGCCGCTGCGGGATTTCACCCTGTACTGCATCGTGGAGATCCCGCCGGAGGCCTCCGAGCATCCGGAGGAACTGGTGCTGACCACCACTCTGGCCGGAACCAGCTATCAGACCACCGAGGTTCAGAACGCAATAGCATTCCAGCAGGAAGCCCTGGAGGTGGTGGGCGAGTTCACCAGCGGCATCCATGACTTTTTCAACACCATCAACTTCACCATCAGCTTCAACACTGAGCCCTATCGGGAGGCCTATCGCACCGCCCAGGCTTCCTACGATCAGGTGAAGGATGCTCTGTCCCAGCTGACGCCCCCTCCCTACTATCAGGAGGGCTATGACGCCCTGATGGAAGTCGCTGCACAGTGGGAGGAATTCCTTACTCCGGTATGCGCTCTGCTAGACGCTTCCGACCAGGAATTTGCCCAGGCCATGTCTGATTCCGGCAACAATTTTGATTCAGAAGCCTTTGACCAGCGCATTGATCTGATCCAAACTTCCATGCCCTTCCTGATGGACACGGACCTTCGGAGTCTGTGACCCAACGCCTTGCGCGGCCCCCGTCTGGGGGCCGCTTTTTTATAGCCCCATCACGTCCATGGAGTGGCGCATATGGATGGCCATGGCGTAGCCCGCCCCCTCTCCGTCCCGCTTACGGAAAAATTCCATCAGCAGAGCGTGGTCCCGGCACGTGTCTTCAGCCAGCCGCTCCTGGTGCTCTCCCGCCGTGAGAGCGGCGGACACCGCCTGATCGATGAGGGGAAGCAGCCGCACCAGAAACTCATTGTGGGCGCCCCGGACGATGGCGGCGTGAAAGGCCCGGTCGGCCTGGGTTCGGTCCTCCCCCGCCCGGATGCACCGCTCTACTTCCTCTCCCCGGGCCAGGATATTTGCCAGCTCCTCCTCTGTGGCCCGTTGGCAGGCCAGGGCGGCAGCCCTGGGCTCAAAAATGGAGCGCAGCTCAAACAGGTCCCGCAACTGCCCCCGCACCCGCTCCAGGCTGGAGAAGCCGAAGTCATCCATCTCCTCCACCGCCGCCGACACAAAGGTGCCCTTGCCCCGGCGCACCTCCAGCACCCCCTGGGCAGTCAGGGTGCGGATGGCCTCCCGCAGGGTGGCCCGGCTCACCCCCAGCTCCCCGGCCAGCTCCACCTCATTGGGCAGCTTCTCCCCCGGCTTAAGTCCCTTCTCCACCACGATACGACTGTATAGCCCCTCTGCCGTCTGCTGGGCCAAACTTTTTTTCTCCATACCCTACTTCCCTTCTGGTCAGTCCTTGACAGTTCTGCCACTATCATATAGTATATAGTCAGACAATGCAAGCGTTATCATACAACGCAAGTGATACATAGAAGGAGGTCATTCCCCATGCGCAGCGACAATGTTACCAAGGGCGTGGAACGCGCCCCCAACCGCTCCCTTTTTTATGCTCTGGGCTACACCAAGGAGGAGCTGGAGCGTCCCCTCATCGGCGTGGTGTGCTCCTACAATGAGATCGTCCCCGGCCACATGAATCTGGACAAGATCGCCGAGGCCGTCAAGGCCGGCGTCCGGGCTGCCGGCGGCACCCCGGTGGAGTTCCCCGCCATCGCCGTATGCGACGGCATCGCCATGGGCCACATTGGCATGAAGTATTCCCTGGTCACCCGTGATCTGATCGCCGACTCCACCGAGGCCATGGCCATTGCCCATCAGTTCGACGGTCTGGTCATGATCCCCAACTGCGACAAAAACGTGCCCGGCCTGCTGATGGCCGCCGCCCGTGTGAACATCCCCACCATCTTCTGCTCCGGCGGTCCCATGCTGGCCGGTCGGCTCAATGACGGCCGCCGCTCCTGCCTGAGCCATATGTTTGAGGCGGTAGGCGCCTACAAGGCCGGCAAGCTGGACGAGTGCGGCGTGGAGGACTACGAAAACAACGCCTGCCCCACCTGCGGCTCCTGCTCCGGTATGTACACCGCCAACTCCATGAACTGTCTCACCGAGGCCATCGGTATGGGCCTGCGTGGCAACGGTACCATTCCCGCCGTGTGGTCCGCCCGTCTGCGGCTGGCCAAGCACACCGGTATGCAGATCATGGAGCTGGTAAAGAAGGACATCCGTCCCCGGGACATCATGACCTCTGCTGCCTTCCACAACGCTGAGACGGTGGATATGGCCCTGGGCTGCTCCACCAACACCATGCTCCACCTGCCCGCCATTGCCCACGAGTGCGGCATTGAGCTGGATCTGGACATGAGCAACGAGATCTCCTCCAAGACCCCCAACCTGTGCCACCTGGCTCCCGCCGGCGACACCTACATGGAGGATCTGGAGGGTGCCGGCGGCGTGTACGCCGTCATGAAGGAGCTCACCAAGAAGGGCCTGCTGGACACCAGCGTCATGACCTGCACCGGCAAGACCTTGGAGGAGAATCTGGAGGACGTCACCAACCGCAACCCGGAGCTCATCCGCCCCATCGAGAACCCCTACTCCCCCGACGGCGGCATTGCCGTGCTCAAGGGCAATCTGGCCCCTGAGGGCTGCGTGGTGAAGCGCTCCGCCGTGGCTCCTGAGATGATGGCCCACACCGGCCCCGCCCGTGTCTTTGACAGCGAGGAGGAGGCTATTTCCGCCATCTACGCCGGCAAGATTGTCCCCGGCGACGTGGTAGTCATCCGCTACGAGGGCCCCAAGGGCGGTCCCGGTATGCGCGAGATGCTCAACCCCACCTCCGCTATCGTGGGTATGGGTCTGGGCGAGAGCGTGGCTCTCATCACCGACGGCCGGTTCTCCGGCGCCACCCGAGGCGCCGCCATCGGCCACGTCTGCCCCGAAGCTGCCCAGGGCGGACCCATCGCCCTGGTAGAGGAGGGCGACATCATCTCCATCGATATCCCCTCCTGCAAGATCGAGCTGCAGGTGGACGAGGCTACCCTGGCCCAGCGGAAAGCCAAGTGGGTGTGCCCCGAGCCCAAGGTCAAAACGGGATATCTGGCCCGGTACGCCAAGCTGGTCACCTCCGCCTCCCGGGGCGCGGTGCTGGAGTAAGCCCCTATTTCCCTTTCAAGATGCAAAACATGGCCGCCCTGACGGGCGGCCATGTTTATTTTGTATTAAGTTGTCAGCCGCAGCACCCGCACCGCTCACAGGCGGAAGGAGTGGTGGCACAGCCGCCCTGTGCGGTCTCCCGCAGCTCGGCGGGCAGGTAGCGACCCACCCGGTACATGGCGGCAAGCATCTCATCAAAGGGGATCAGCTGCTGAATTCCGCTCAGCGCAATTTCGGCGGCCACCAGCGCATTTGCCACACCGGCAGCATTGCGGTTCTGGCAGGGGTACTCCACCAGACCGCCCACCGGATCGCACACCAGGCCCAGCATATTCATCAGCACGGTGGAGGCCGCGCTGATGCACTGCTCCGGCTCACCGCCCATCAGCTCCACGGCTGCGGATGCAGCCATGGCAGCGGCGATCCCCACCTCCGCCTGGCAGCCGCCCACCGCACCGGCCACGGTAGCATTTCGCATGGCCAGGTAACCGATGGCGCCGGCGTTGAACAGTCCATCTATGATCCGGGCGTCCGAGATATGATAGGTATCCTGAAGGGCCAGCAGCAGGCCGGGCACCACGCCGGAGGAACCGGCGGTAGGGGCGGCCACGATCAGGCCCATGGAGGCGTTGACCTCCAGCACCGCCATGGCGTAGGTAATGGCCTTCTGAAGTACAGGTCCGCAGATATCCTTCTTCTTGGCGGCGTGGGCGGCCAGATGCTTGGCCTCGCCACCGATGAGTCCGCCCATGGAGCGGACAGGGCTGGTCAGCGGAATAGTGGCTGACTCCCGCATGATCTCCAATGCCCGTTTCATGCGCCGGGTCACCGTATCCACCGTGGTCTCCCCCAGGATACACTCCCGGCGACGCATGATCTCAGAGATGGAACACCCCTCCTGCCGGCACAGCGCCAGCAGCTCATTGGCATTTTTAAAGTCCATGTTCCTACCTCCTTACGACTGGACGATCATAACGTCCTGGATATAGGGATTGGCCCGCAGCTCCTCATCGATGCCTTCGGGCAGAGTACCGTCCGACTCGATGATGCTGTAGGCGGTATCTCCCTTGCCCTCCCGGAACAGACGCATAAAGGCAATATTCACGTTGCGGTCACTGAGTACCTTGGTGATGTGGGCCACCACACCCGGCTTGTCCTGCTGAACCACCACCACCGAGGCATACTCGCCGCTGAAGTCCACGCGGACGCCATTGATGCGCACAATGTGCATCTTGCCGCCCCCCAGAGACTCGCCCCGGACCGTCATAACCTGTCCGGCAGCGTTCTCCATGCGGATATCCACGGTGTTGGGGTGGATGTCGGTCTCCACCTCATCTGGGGTGAAGGAGAAGGCCAGCCCCCGCTCGTTGGCGATGCGGAAGGAGTCCCGGATGCACAGATCATCGGTGGAGAAGCCCATGATACCGCCCAGCAGGGCCCGGTCGGTACCGTGACCGTGATAGGTCTTGGCAAAGGAACCGTAGAGGGTAAAGTCCACCTTCTTCAGCGGCGGAGCCAGCAGCTTGTGAGCCACGTTGGCAATAAGCACAGCACCGGCAGTGTGGGAGCTGGACGGACCAATCATGTTGGGTCCCAATACGTCGAATACGCTGATGAACGACATAGAATCACTCCTCCGAGGCGGCAGGCGCCTTCAGAATGAATTTCTGGTAGATGGCATTGACAATGGTACCGATGGCGTTGTCACCGGATACGTTACAGGCGGTGCCAAAGGAATCCTGAGTAATATAGAGGGCCACCATGATGGCACAGATGGGGCCGTTCACATCGCCGGCCTCGGTACCGAACACCATGTACAGGAAGGGCAGCGCGGTCATGATGGAGCCGCCGGGGGCGCCGGGGGAGGCCACCATGGCAATGCCCAGAGTCATGATGAAGGGCACCACAGTACCCAGGCTGATGGGCAGCTGGTACATCAGGCACACGGCGGTGGCACAGGCGGTGATGGTGATCATGGAACCGGCCATGTGGATGTTGGCGCACAGCGGCACCACAAAATTGCGGATCTCCTCCAGAATGCCGTCCTTCTTGGCGCACTCCAGGTTGACGGGGATGGTGGCGGCGGAGGACTGAGTGCCGATGGCGGTGGCGTAGCCGGGGATCTGGTTGCGAATCAGAGCGAAGGGATTCTTCTTGGATACTGCACCTGCCACAATAAACTGGATGCAGATATAGATCAGGTGCATGGCGATGACCACCAGGAATACCTTCCACAGGATGCCCAGAATGGCGAATGTCTTTCCGGAGGCAGTCATGTTGGTAAAGGTACCGCAGATGTAGAGGGGCAGCAGGGGGATGATGACCACATGGAGCACCTTATCAATAATGGCGGAGAAATCCTCTATGCCGTGATAGAGGCTGTCACCAATCTCCTTGCCCCGCATATTGGACAGACACAGCCCCAGCACGAAGGCCAGGGTCACAGCGGACAGGGTATCCAGCAGCGGAGGAATGGACAAAGAAAAATAGCTTTCCAGGGAAACATCCGCCGTCTGGGCAATCTGGTCCAGGGCGCCTTCACTCATGAAGGAGGGGAAAAGGTTGGAGGAAACCAGATAGGAGGCGGAACCCGCCACCAGCGTAGACACATAGGACAGGGCCACTGTAATGAGCAGAAGCTTACCGGCGCCGCTGCGCAGGTTGGCAATGCCCATGGTCACATAGGCCACAATCATCAGCGGGATGATGAAGGACAGGAATGTGCTGAAAATCGAGGAGCAGGTCACAATCACACGGTTGAACCACTCCGGCATATAGGAGCCAAACAAGATGCCAAGGATAATTGCAATGATGAGCTTCGGGATCAGGCCGATTTTAATCTTTTTCTTTGCCATATAAGTTCCTCCCTTAACTTTCTCTATTTTGTCCATTTCCCTATTGACTTTTGGCGGGCCTTAGTATAACATTGCACAACAATTAAATCAAATAAATCTAATTTATCATATAATTGATTTTTCTTAATATCAAACTCACCGGTATGGCAGGAGGCTTGCATTATGGAGCTGCGTCAGCTGACCACATTCATCCGGGTGGCCCAATTTCAAAGTTTCTCCAAGGCGGCGGCCAGTTTGGGATATTCCCAGTCCGCCGTCACGGTACAGATCCGCCTTCTGGAGGAGGAACTGCGGGTCCGGCTCTTTGACCGTATGGGAAAGCGGGTGTGTCTCACCGGACAGGGGAAGGTCTTTCTGGACAGCGCCATCAGCATCATTCAGGATGTATCTAAAGCCAAGCTGGCTCTGGCCGGTGAGGATGAAACCCTGCGGGGCCAGCTCCATATCGGGACACTGGAATCCCTCTGCTACGCCCGACTGCCCGGTATCATCCGGAATTTCCGGATACGGCATCCCCAGGTGAGCATCCAGATCACCACGGGTACGCCGGAGGAGATCATCACCAAAATGGAGCGGGGTGAGTTGGATATCATCTACATTCTGGATGAACCGCTCTACAACAACAGCTGGTGCAAAATGCTGGAGCTACAGGAGGAGGTAGTGGTGGTCGCCTCCGCTTCGCTGGGGGCGGCACTAAGCGGTCGCTCCCACAAGCTGGTGGACCTGCTGGACAAGCCCTTTTACCTGACGGAGCGGGACGCCAACTACCGTCGGCTGCTGGACCAGCGACTGGCCGCCTTTGGCCAGGCCATTACTCCTGCATTGGAGAGCAGCTACGCCTCCTTCCTGCTGCGAGTTCTGGAGGAGACGGAAGGGCTGTCCTTCCTGCCCCGTTTTCTGGTGGAAGAACCGGTGCGCCAAGGAAAGTTGGCCATTGTGGATGTCAGCGACCTCAAGGCGGTAATGTATGGCCAGATCTTCTATCACCGGGAAAAATGGGCCACCCGGGAGATGGAGGAGTTTGTCCGCTTCTGTACCCCGCCTGAAGAAGAACGTCCCTCCGTCCTGTTATCCCTGTAAAAAACAAAACAGCCGCCCCGTGAGCCTGCTTCCACAGAAGCGGTTCACGGGGCGGCGGTTTACACGATCATGCGTTATGCTTTTTCCGTCTGGCTGAGAATCGCCGCAGCTTCTTCTTCTGTCAGCTTGCCTGCCTCTGCCAGGGCCTGTATACGCTGCTCATCCCACAGTCTGGGATAATATTTCTTAGCCAACTCGTACACGTTCACAGTTCCACCCCCGTCATAATGGCCAGAAAGTCCACATCCGCCCGCAGCCGCTCCAATTCCGTAGGTTCAGGCTCCGGCGTGGGTTCCGGTTCCGGCGCCTGGCCGGGAGTCAGCCCCACCAGAATGCCGTCCTGAATGTCCAGTTCGCAGTAGCCGCAGCAGTCCCACGCCGCCTGTTCCAGCTGGGGCGGCACTGCAACCCACCCCTCCAGCCAGCACTCCGTTCGGTGGCTTTGGCTCTGTAAACCGTGACCGCCGTCCGCTCTGGCCTCGATCTCAATGATGGTCAACATCCAGATCCCTCCTCATCCATGTTAGTAAGTGATACAACAACTTGCGCAGCCAAGCCCGTTTTTCCTTCCGCCCCTCCCCCTGCTCCCTCAGCCAGTCCAGCAGCCTGCCGCTGCTCCAGCCATCCGTCCCGAGGGACAGATCAGGCGCACCCGCCTCTACAATCCGTATCTGTCCGCCCCGCACCAGACGAAGCAGCCGCTGTGTCAGCGATATCGGCTTGTGATCGGCAGACGGAACACCTCGCTTTTGATAAGTACGCTTCTCCCGGGTCTCCTCCGGAGGCAGGTCATTGAAGTGGGCCATCAGCCGCTCCTCCAGGCTCTCCAGTCCCCGCACCTCCACCTGTTCTCCCAGGGCCAGACTTTCCAGCCTCTTTAGTCCGCACCGGATGGACCGCAGTACCGACGCATGGTCCACCCCCAGCAAAGTTCCGATCTCCCGCAGGGAGAGCCACTCGCCATAATAGAGATACAAATAGGTCTGCTGCCGGAGGGTAAGCCGGTCCAGCACTGCTTTCAGCACCGACCGCTCCCCCAGGTCCACCACCAGAGGGCCTCCCTCCTGGCAGTCCAGCAGCCGATAGAGGAACTTAGCGTCCTCCGCAATCCGTTTTTGCCCCCGTTGCAGCGTACGGCATACAGTGGAGCGGTTCCGCCCCGCCTCCCGGGCCACCTGGGCCTGAGGATTGCCACCGTCGATACCTGCCAGATAAGCTTTCTGGACAGGCGTGATCCCCGTCCGGGCCGTCCGTACCGCCAGGCGCATCTTGTCCTGTTCCGTGGGGCCCTCCGGCGCCTCCGCGCCTTCCACCTCCGCCCAGGTCTTATACTGCATCCTGTCCCACCGCCAGCCGTCCACCCCGGCCCAGGTGGTACCTCGACTGATCCTGTGCCGGGGCATCTGCTCCCGCAGCTGTCGGGTGCAGTTCGCCAGATCCTCCTCGGCCCGGGCCAGTTCCAGTCGGAGGGCTTTCTTCTCTCTCCCCTGCGCTCCATCCAGCTCCGTTTGAAGGGCTACCTTCTGCTCCCGCAGTACCTTGATTCGTTCTCTGATCTCTCTGGCTCTGCTCATCGCTTTTCCTCGTTGATTCGGGGCGCGGTCAGGTCGGCGGTGGTATATTTTCCGCTTCTGGGCCGGGTGTAGTATTCCTCCGCCAGCTGCCGCAGTTCCCGCATCTCCCGCAGCATCTGCCGCAGCATCAGGATCTCCCGATTGGTCACCTGTCGTTCTGTTCCCTCCTGGCTTTCCAGACGCTGCTTGGCTGCCTCCAGGCCCAACCTCAGCCGGGCGGCCGCCTCCCGATACTGCCCGGATAATTCCTGCAATCTGGCCATCCTGTTCACCTCCTCTTTCCCGGAGCGGCCGCCCCAGCCCTGTATCCGCCCCGCTCGCTGTTGGAAGAGACTCCATGGTCTCTTCACTTTTAGCGGTTCCACCCCCAAAAGTTGGACGGTTTCGTACACCAAAGAAAAAGATTTTTTGAATTTCAATCTTCCGCCAAAATAAGGAGGTCCTTTCCTGAGATGGAAAGGACCTCTTTACAACTGGGGGAAGGTCGGATATCATGTAGATAACAGGAGAAAGCGCGCTCCTTGGGGAGCCCGCGGGAAGGAAGAACCGTTCATGAAGAAAACCGATCCCCATTATCAAGCTTATCTGCAAATTCTGCGGGAAGAGTTGGTCCCCGCCATGGGCTGCACAGAGCCTATCGCGCTGGCCTACGGCGCGGCGGTGGCCCGCCGGGCCCTGGGCTGCCTGCCCGAAACCGTCTCCGTCCAGGTCAGCGGCAACCTGATCAAAAACGTGAAGAGCGTCATTGTCCCCAACACCGGCGGATTGAAGGGCATCCCCGCCGCTGTCACCGCCGGGCTTGTGGCTGGCGATCCAGATAAGGTGCTGGAGGTCATTTCCGTGGTGACAGAGGAACAGAAGGCAGAAATGACTGACTTCCTCCGCTCCCACCCTATCGGGGTCCATCTGGCCGACACTCCCCTGACCTTCGACTATACCGTCACTCTTACCGGCGGCGGCCATACCGTCACCCTGCGCATCGCCAACTACCACACCAACATCGTGCTGCTGGAAAAGGACGGCGTGAAGGAGATCGACATTCCGGTGGAGGGCGAGCAGGAGACGGCCCTCACCGACCGCTCCATCCTCTCCATCCAGGAGATCGTGGACTTTGCCGACAGCGTGGATGTAGACGACCTGCGTCCCCTGCTGGACCCCCAGATCCAGTATAATATGGCTATCGCGGAGGAGGGCCTGCTCCACGCCTACGGGGCCAACGTGGGCAAGGTACTCATGAGCACCGAGGCCTCTCTGGAGCGGCGGGCCCGGGCCAAGGCCGCCGCCGGCTCCGACGCCCGGATGAACGGCTGCGAAATGCCGGTGGTCATTGTCTCGGGCAGCGGCAACCAGGGCATCACCGCCTCGGTGCCCGTCATTGAGTACGCCCGCTCCCTGGGCATTCCGGAAGAGCGGATGTACCGGGCGCTGGCAGTGTCCGACCTGTGCACCATCCACCAAAAGACTTATATCGGCCGTCTGTCCGCCTTCTGCGGCGCGGTGAGCGCAGGCGCAGGCGCCGGGGCCGGTATCTGCTACCTGCTGGGCGGCGGTTACGATCAAGTGAAGCACACCATCGTCAATGCCCTGGCCTTCCACTCCGGCGTGGTATGTGACGGCGCCAAATCCAGCTGCGCCGCCAAGATCAGTATGGCGGTGGAGGCCGGTATCTTTGGCTATCAGATGTACCAGAACGGCCAGGAGTTCCGCACCGGCGACGGCATCATCAGCGACGGCGTGGAGCACACCATTCAGAACGTGGGCGAACTGGGCCGCCAGGGGATGCGTGAGACCGACCATGTGATTCTGGAAATGATGACTCGGGAACCCTGCTAACAAGAAAGTATAAAAAAAGCGTCTGCCGAGGCAGACGCTTTTTTGTGCTTCTATTCGTTATGCCTTTTTCTGTTGCTGTCTGACCAACTTGACGCAGGCAGCGATGACGCCGAAGAGGAACCAGTAGGTGAACATATTGCGGGGGTAGAACCAGGTATACTCCGCCACACTCACCACCAGGATGCCGCAGAAGGCGCCCAGGGCTGCCGCCAGCATCCGCTTGGTGCGCTTATCCAGAGCAGCCCGGAAGGCCTTCACGCCGCTCTTAAGCTGGTAGAGCAGCAGGGCCAGGAAGGAAATCACGCCCCAGATACCGGCCTCGGCCCACATCTGCAAATAGTTGTTGTGGGTATGGATGGGATAGGTGCCGTCAAAGTTGGTGGGATAGGTCTGGAATACCTCTTTCATCACATCGGTGCCCAGGCCGATGCCCTTGACCCAGTGGTCCCGCATCAGGTTGCTGGTAGTGGAGTAGATCTCGAAGCGGTACTGGGTGGAGCTGTCCTCGGTGTTGGTGATGGTGAGGATCCGGTTGTAGATGGTCTCCGGCAGGAAGGGGATGGCCACCAGTCCGGCCACAATGAACAGGGGCACCCACCGCCAGTCGATGAGGGCCAGGAACACCACCACCGCCAGGGCCAGCCCGATCCAGCAGGAGCGGCCGTAGGTAAGGCCGATGGCCACCACGCCCACGCACAGGGCGAGCAGGGAGAGTATCTTGCCCCGCCAGTGGGAGTTGAGGAAGAGGGCCAGCTCCAGAGGCAGCAGCATGACCAGCTGCTCGGCGAAGTTGTTGGGGTTGTCAAAGACAGAATAGACCCGGCCGGGCATACCGGCGTTGACGGTCATATCCTGCTGGGAGGCCACCACCTCCACGCCGATATATCCCTGGTAGCAGCCGTAAATGGAGGCGATGGAGATACCCAGCACCGCCAGGGCCACCATCAGCTGGAGCTGCTCATACTTCCGCACGGAGCTTACCACCAGCAGCACCAACAGGAAGGCTGTAATGTGGAAGGCAAAGAAGCGCATGGACAGGCGGGTAGAGATGGACCCGGCCAGAGCAATGCAGATAAAGGCCATATAGAGGCTCATATAGGGCCCCAGGGTATCCAGCTCCAGCCGATCCTTGGCCCGGGAGGCGCTGCCGATGACGAACAGACCGGTGACAGCCACCGCGCCCAGCAGACCATAAGTGTTATTCCACATCTCATGGGGGGCCACCAGCATCACCAGCATGAACAGGCCCAGGAAGAAGAATCCGGCCCCGCCCACGGCACCCAGGAAGCGGCAGAACAAGCTGCCGTCCCATACCGGGCGGCCGATCTTGTAAAGCCACTTACAGATGGCACAGGGAATGTTGATGATAGCGGTGAGCAGCCTGCAAATCAGGCTGTCCGGCCAGGCCTTTGGGATGACTCCTTCCCGCCAGACAAAGCGGAAGAGAATGCTCCCCCGCAGCTGCCGGGTGAACCACCGCTCCAGGCCCGCGCAGGCCCGTCCGGGCAGACTGCCCGCCCAGGCCTGCCTGAGTCCCAGCCAGAAGGCCAGGAAAAAATGAAGAAACAGGCTGTTTTTTGCGATAGACATCAGGTTTTTACTCCTTGGAATCAGTCGTGAAGGGCTTTTTCGTACACACCGTAGGTAACCTTGGCCATCTTGTGGATCTCAAACTTCTCCTCGATGGTCCGCAGGGCATTCTCCCGGCAGGCCGCTCTGAAATCCGGGTCCTCCAGGAACCGCTTCATGGCCCCAGCCATGGAGTCGGGGTCGTCATAGGCCACCAGCAGGCCGCAGCCCGCCTCGTCATTTACAATGTCCGAATTGCCGCCCATATCGGTGGCAATCACCGGCAGACCGGCGGCCATAGCCTCGATGATGAGGAAGGACAGTGCCTCATGCTGAGAGGAGTTGACGTACAGATCGGAGCCCTTGTACAGGTTCTTGATATCCTTGCGGAAGCCGATGAACTTCACCTGCTCCTCCAGCCCCAGCTCCTTGACCTGGGCCTTGGAGGGTTCCAGCAGAGGGCCGTCTCCCGCCAGCACCAAGGTAAAGGGCTTGTCCGTCAGCTCCGTCAGCCGCTTCACCGAGTCAATGAGGTACTTATGTCCCTTGTCGTCAGCAAAGCGGGAAGCGCACAGCATGACAAACCGGTCCTCGGGCAGACCCAGTTCGGAGCGAAGGGTGGATTCCGAGCGGTCCCCCGCCCAGGCTTCCAGATCCACCGCGTTGAAGATGACCTGGATCCGGTCGGCGCTCCAGCCGTTGGCAATGAGCTGCTCCTTGCCCTTGTTGCACACGGCGATCATCTGGTCCTGCCGCTTGTCCATCCAGCGGTTGGACAGCCGGGTGATGAAGTCGTTGGCCAACACAAAGTGGTTGGTGTACACCACCCGGATTTTTTTGTTGTATTTTTTAGCCAGCAGGGCAGTATAGTGTTCCCGCAGGTAGTGGCAGTGGATGAGATCAATATCCCACTCCCGGCACAGGTCGGCCAGCGCTCTGGCGGCCTGCTTATCGAACCGGCGGCGCATGGTGACCTGACGGCAGGGGACCCCCATGGCCTCCAGCCGCTCCACCAGCAGTCCGCCCTCGTTATAGGCAAAGAAGGGCTGCACCAATCCGTCGGCCGAGAGGTACTTCACCAGAGTTTCCACATACCGCTCCGTCCCCGCCTTGCCCGCATAGTTGAGCAGATAGAGTACCTTGCGCATGGCAAATTCTCCTTTTCCTTCGGCGGATTATTTCCCCGCCCAGTTGCCGGTAGCCTCCGCCTTCAGATAGGCATTGATAAAGCCGTCCAGATCGCCGTCCATCACGCCGTTGACGTTGCTGGTCTCGTAGCCGGTGCGGTTGTCCTTCACCAGCTGATAGGGCATGAACACATAGGACCGGATCTGGCTGCCCCACTCGATCTTGAGCTGGACGCCCTTGATGTCGGAGATCTTCTCGGCGTGCTGCTGCATCTTCAGCTCCACCAGCTTGGCCCGCAGCATCCGCAGACAGGTGTCCTTGTTCTGGAACTGGCTGCGCTCGGTCTGACAGGACACCACGATACCGGTGGCATGGTGGATCAGTCGGACGGCAGAAGAGGTCTTGTTGATGTGCTGACCGCCGGCGCCGGAGGAACGGAACACCTGCATCTCGTAGTCCTCGGGCCGGATCTCCACGTCGGCGTCCTCGGGCAGGTCTGGCATGACCTCAATGGCGGCAAAGGAGGTCTGCCGCCGGGCATTGGCGTCAAAGGGGGATACCCGCACCAGACGGTGAACGCCGTGCTCACTGCGCAGGTGGCCGTAGGCGTTCTCACCCTCGATGAGGATGGTGGCGCTCTTCAGACCGGCCTCGTCGCCGTCCAGGTAGTCCAGTGTCTTGCAGGTGAAGCCGTGACGCTCGGCCCAGCGGGTGTACATCCGGAAGAGCATCTGGGCCCAGTCCTGGGCCTCAGTACCGCCGGCGCCGGCGTGGAAGGTAAGGATGGCGTTGGAGTTGTCGTACTCGCCGGTGAAGAGGGTGGACAGCTTGGCCTCCTCCATGTCGGCCTGCAGCTTGGCAAAGCCCTCCTCCAGCTCGGGCACCAGGCTCTCGTCCTCCATCTCATTGCCCAGCTCGCACAGGGTCATCAGGTCCTCCCACTGGCTCTGGCGCTTCTCCTGGCCCTCAATCTTGTCCCGCAGGTTCTTCACCCGCTGCTGCACCTTCTGGGCCTTCTCCAGGTTGTCCCAGAAGCCGTCGGAGGCGGACTCCGACTCCAGCATCTCGGCCTCCCGCCGGGCGGCCTCCAGGCCCAACGCCTGCTCCAGCTCGTCCAGCTCGGGCCGCAGGTTGTTGAGCTTTACCTTATATTCATCAAACTGTAACATAGATCCACTCTCATTTCCGTAAAATAGCCATATTATTATACCCAACGGCAGGGCCGATGTAAAGAGAGGGGCGCCAAAAAACCGCCCGAAGGCGGGCGGTTTTTATCGGCTGCTGGCGGACCAGGCCGGATCGGTACAGAAGATCAGATCATCTACGTCTCCGCTGGGACCGGTGGACTGAATGGTGTCATCATGCGGGTACTGCTTCATTTGGCTCCCTCCTTCCCGGTGATGTACATATCAGTATATGCCCGATGGCAGGGAGAAGGTGCACGGTTTCTGTCGCAGATTTTCCTCTTTTTCCCACCCTCTTTCGACCGTTTGGAAGGGCTTGACAAGTCCCCCATCCCGTGCTATAGTTCTGCATATCAAATCGGACGGACATTCGTCCGCCGCATAGCGACAAAGGAAGTCCACAGGAAAAAGCCGACGGCTTGCCGAAGGAGCAAAACTCTCAGGCGTTTCCCCCGGGAAATGAGGACTGTGGATGGATGTGGCTCTGGAGAAGTCCCCCCAGCGGGGATGCCGAAGGTGCAACGTGCCCCATGGGGCACGAATCTCTCAGGCAAAAGGACAGAGTGAAGAACAGCGGCATCCGGTTCACCGGATGTCTTTCTGCTTGTATTTCAGGGCCAAACCGCAGTGTGTGCGGTTTGGCCCTTTTCTTTGCCGCAATTCCAAGAGACGAGGAGAGAGTACAATGGAATGGATCGAAGGACTGGTTGGCGCGGTCAACACCGTGCTGTGGGACTATGCGCTGCTCTTTTTGCTGGTAGCTACCGGTATTTTCTTTACGGTGCGGCTGGGCTTTATCCAGCTGCGTAAATTCGGCGAAGGAATGCGCCGGCTGTTCGGCGGCTTCTCCATGAAGGGCGCCCGGGCGGGCAAGGAGGGTATGTCCTCCTTCCAGGCTCTGACCACCGCCATTGCCGCCCAGGTGGGCACCGGCAACATCACCGGCTGCGCCACCGCCCTGTATTCCGGCGGCCCCGGCGCCATCTTCTGGATGTGGCTGTCCGCCTTCTTCGGTATGGCCACCATCTATTCCGAGGCGGTGCTGGCCCAGCGGTTCCGTACCACCGACGCCGACGGCCATGTCACCGGCGGCCCCCTGTACTACATCCGGGCGGCCTTCCGGGGCAAGTTCGGCAAGTTCCTGTCCGGCTTCTTTGCCATCGCCATCATCCTTGCCCTTGGCTTTATGGGCAATATGGTCCAGTCCAATTCCATCGGCGACGCCTTCCATACCGCCTTCGGTATTCCCAAGCTGGTGGTAGGCGTTGTGGTGGCCGTTATTGCCGCCTTTATCTTCCTGGGCGGTGTGCGGCGCATCGCCTCCTTCACCGAGAAGATCGTCCCCATTATGGCCTTCTTCTACATTGTAGGCTGCATCATCATCCTGTGCATCAACCACGAGACCCTGCTCTCCGCCCTGCGCTCCATCTTTGTGTGCGCCTTTGATCCCCAGGCGGTGTTTGGCGGCGCTCTGGGCCTGAGTGTGCGGGAGGCCATGCGGTACGGCGTGGCCCGGGGCCTGTTCTCCAACGAAGCCGGTATGGGCTCCACCCCCCACGCCCACGCTATGGCCAAGGTGGAAAAGCCCCAGGATCAGGGCATCATTGCCATGATGGGCGTATTTATCGACACCTTTGTGGTGCTCACCCTGACCGCCCTGGTCATCATCTCCTCCGGTATGCTCCAGCCTGTGAACGGCCCCCTCCAGGGTACCGCCCTGGCCCAGGCCGCCTTCAACGCCGCCTTCGGTTCCTTCGGCAACGCCTTTGTGGCCATCTGTATGCTGTTCTTCGCCTTCTCCACCATCATCGGCTGGTATTTCTTCGGCGAGGTCAACGTGAAGGCCCTGTTCGGCAAGACGGCGGCCAAGGGATACGCCGTCATCGTGGTGGTCTTTATCGTGGTAGGTTCCACCCTGAAAGTGGATCTGGTCTGGAGTCTGTCCGATATGTTCAACGGCCTGATGGTGCTGCCCAACCTGATCGGTCTGCTGGCCCTCAGCGGCCTGGTGGTCAAGATCACCCGTGGCTCCGGGGATCAGCTGCATCGCTGACAATAGAAAGAGCGCGCTGCACTCCGCAGCGCGCTCTTTTCCGTTATCCGTTCAGCAGTTCCATAGGGTCCACGCTCTGGCCCTCCCGCTCCACACTGAAATGCAGATGGCTGGCCAGGGCACTCTCGGCAATGGCAGTGTTCCCCACCGAGCCGATGATATCTCCTACCGTCACCTCATCCCCCACTTCCACTGTGGGAACGGAGGCCAGGTTGGCGCAGGTTGTGGTCAGGTCGCCGCCGTGGTCGATGACCACAGTGGTGCCCAGCATCACATCCTCGGTCACCTCAACCACCACACCGGAGGCGGGAGCCCGGACCTCCGTGCCGGCGGCGGCGGCAATATCCACACCGGCGTGGGTGCGCCAGTCAGCCATGGTCACGTCATAGGCCAGGGTCTCCACGCTGTAGCTGGTGAGCACCTCTCCCTGTACCGGCCAGGTGAGAGAGGTGGGGGCGCTCTTAGGTGTGGGCGTCGGCTGAACGGTGGCCGAGGGCGTGGCAGAGACTACGGCGGGAACCGTAGCGGTAGGCCTGGGGGTTGCGGTCACGGTGGGCTTCACCGGCGTTACAGTAGCAGCCGGTGTGGGGGCAGGGGTCACCGTGATGCTGGCTGTACCGCCTACAGGCTGCTCCTCCTGCTCCCCGGTCAGGGAGGAGAACAGGAACCAGCCGGAGACTCCGATGGCGGCGAGGCAAAGAGCCAGGACGATGTAGAACCCCTTTCCCTCGATAAAGTCGCTGAAACGGTTATAGAATGATTTTTTCATACTATTCAGCACCTCCGACCTTATTTTGGACAGGCCGGAGAGGGGTTATACACATCGGGCGGAAATTTCTGCATTTCAAATGATAAACCCCGCCCCGCAGAGCATATCTGGCTCTGCGGGGCGGGGCTCTTTTCTTCTGAGGCTTACCGGGCCACGATCACGCGGATCCGGCCGCCGGCACTCTCGTTCTTGTCGTACCAGCCGGTGAGGGCATAGTCTCCTTCCGTCACCTTGGACAGGCTGGAGAGCAGATAGTCGCCCTTATCATAGACATAGACCACCACCTGCTCGGAAAGCGCATACTGCCGCCGGTCAGTGCCCACGGCAAAGCTTCCGCTGACACTGACGCTGTCCAGCTTCTGCTCACTCAGGTTGTACAGGCGCTCCACATTGGTATCACTGTCCATCTTGACCTGGCAGGGACCGGTTTTCAGATTGTAGATCTTGGAGTCGGAGCCAAACATCAGCTCCTGACCGCCCACATCATAAGTGTAAGCGGAAGAGATCTGGAAACCGCCAGTGGGCAGGCTCACATTGACCTCATTCACATCGGTAATGATGCCGTACTGGTGCAGATCACCGGTCACATCGTCCAGGATCAGATGGCTGATCTCTCCGGCGCTGTTGAGGGCATAGTAGCGCACCATGCTGCCGGTCAGCTCCACCCCCGCCAGGCGGCTGGGATAGACCCGGATGGGAGTGCGGGATTCATAGGTATCAATGATCTGCACATCATCCGCCAGCACATAGCTGCTCAGCTTGGTGCCATCGGAATTGACCTTGCCGGTCAGCTTGGCGGTACTCAGCCGCTTCACCTGGACCTCACTGTCGCCGGTGATGACCTGGACCAGGTCCCCCTCCTCCAGGCTCTTTTCACTACACTGATAGCGGTAGCTGCTGCCGTCAGTGGCCGCCACCGTCACCGTGCGGGCGGTATAGGTACCGTTGTTTCCGTCGTCATAGGGTAGGTTTTCCACCTTGGTGATCACGCCGTAAATCAGCGCACCCTCGCTGGGCGCCTCACCCAGAGCGGCCACGCCGCCGTTGCGGCCCAGCAGCAGGGTGACCTGATCGCCCACCGCATAGCTGCCCAGGTCGGACAGCGCATAGGCGGCGGAGGTGGTCTCAATGGCATAGCTCTTGCCCGCCACCGTCACCGAAGTAGGCGCGGAAGCGGAGGGGCTGAGGGCCTCCAGGGTACCGGTGGCCTTATCCGAGTAGGCCCACACCGTCCGCATGGACTTGGACCAGTAGAGCACATCCTGCTCCTGAATGCTGCCCAGTGTGGCCGCCTTGCTGTTGCGGTATACCGTGGCAGTGGAAGCATGAAAGGGCAGGGCGCCCTGCCAGTTGGCGGAGGCCACCACCGGCCCCTCCATGGCAGAGTTGATGAGAGCCACCCGGTCCAGCTCACCGGCGGCATTCACCAAATTCAGGGTGGGTTCCAGCACATTCAGGTGGTAGACCCCCGATTTGTTCTTGGTGACCATCAGATTGTAGAACAGGTACAGAGCGTCCCGACGGGTCATATTCTCACTCTGCCCACAGGTCACGCCCTCATCCAGATCCAGGGCCCGGTACTGAGCCATCTGGCCTGCGGGCCAAACGCCGGTAAAGTCGCTGTCAGTATAGCCCAGCAGCCGCAGTACCATGGTGACCCCTTCCGCCAGAGTGATCTTCTGGTCGGGGTTGAAGTTGCCGTACAGATCGCCCTGAACCAGGCCCAGGTCCACAGCGGCTTTCACATAGGGAGCCGCCCAGTGGGTCTGGGGCACGTCCGGATAGGGCTTGACAGCCACCGTATCCCCCACCGTATCCCGGCTGGTGGAGGCCGCCACTGTCATTTTGGTGAATTCCGCCCGGGTAATGGTACGGTCCAGGGCCAGATCACCATTTTGATCTCCTACCATAATGTCCAGCGCAGCCAGTACCTGGGCAGCCTCCGCCTCGGCCGGAGGGGCCGCCAGCGCCCCGGGGGCCAGCCCCAATACCAAAACCAGGGCCAGCAATCCGGATAACAGTCTATGCTTCATCTTTTTTCTCCTTCCCACGGAAACGGCCTTCGTTACCGTAAGTATATACCCCCTGAAGGCAGGAGGCAAGAGGTTCCTCCCCACCTGTCAATCGTAACGCAGGGCATCAATTGGGTTGAGTTTGGCCGCCTTGTTGGCAGGCAGGTAACCGAACAGGACGCCGATGCCCACCGACACGCCAAAGGACACCAGGATGCCGCTGAGATTGGGAATGGCGGCAAAGCCCTCGGCATCGCTCATCACCACTCCCACCACCGCGGTAAACAGATTGGCCAGCAGGATACCCAACAGGATACCGATCACGCCGCCGATGGCGGAGGTGGTACCCGCCTCAATGATAAACTGGCTGCGGATATCCCGGCCCTTGGCCCCCAGAGATTTCCGGATGCCGATCTCCCGGGTGCGCTCGGTCACCGATACCAGCATGATATTCATGATGCCGATGCCGCCCACCACCAGGGAAATAGCGGCAATAACCACCAGAATGGTCATGAGCACACCCAGCATGGAGTCCATCATGTCCATCATTTCCGCCGAGGTCATGACCAGATAGGCACTGCTGTCCCCATAGATGCGAAAGAGCATATTCTCAATGACACCCTTGGCGGCGGAGGAGGTATCCTTGTTGGTACTGGTGACCAGGTAGGAGTTGCTGCTCATTCCCATCATGCTGCCGGTAGCGTTGATCTGCTCCACCAGGCCATAGGGCAGATAGATCTGGTCGTCTCCGCTGCCCTCGGTGGAATCCGCCTTCTGGGCCAGCGTGCCGATGACGGTGTAGGGTACGCCTCCTATGGTCAGGGTCTGTCCCAGGCCCTGACCGCCAAACATATCCTCATTGAGGTAGCTGCCAATCACGCACACCTTTTGATTCTTTTCCACATCCACATAGCTGAGGAAGCGGCCTTCCTCCAGCTTGTCGCCGGTAGCTGTCTGCCCCTTCTCGCTGTTGTACATGGTTTCGCTGACGCCGTAGACCTTGGTGCGCTCATACTCCTGTGCGCCCTGGCGGACAATGGTGGTAGCGCTGAGGTAGGGACTCACCGAATCTATGTACTGAGGATATTTTTCCGCCAACTCATAGAAGTCCTCCGGCGTGGCCTCCCGGTTTCCGCCGTAGGAGTAGATCCCCACCTGAATCATATTGACGCCGATCTGCTCAAACTGGCTGTTCATGTACTGCTGCATCCCGTTGCCCAGGGAAACAATGACGATGACCGCTGCCACGCCGATGATGATACCCAGCATGGTAAGCAGCGCCCGCACCTTACTGGTCATCAGGCTCTTGATGGCCAGCCGGAAGGACTGTCCTATCTTCATAGATTCAGCACCTCCCTGGCTCCGCCGTGTTCCTCCTCCAGATCGGGCTGGACCACAGCTCTGGGATCGTGGGCGTCCCCGTCATAGATGATTCGTCCATCCTGAAGACGGACGATGCGTTTGGCCCTTACCGCAATGGAATTGTCATGGGTGATGAGGACCACGGTGTCTCCCTCGGCGTTGAGCTTCTGAAGGAAGCCCAACACCTCCCGGCCGGTGCGGGAATCCAGAGCGCCGGTGGGCTCGTCGGCCAGGATCACCGACGGATTTCCCGCCAGAGCGCGGGCAATGGAGACCCGCTGCTGCTGACCACCGGAGAGCTGGCTGGGCAGATTCTTCCGCTTGTCCGCCAGTCCCACCCGTTCCAGAGCCTGAAGGGCCCGCTCCCGGCGCTCGCTGCCTGGCACACCGGCATACAGCAGCGGCAGCTCCACATTTTCCAGCACGTTGAGCTTTGGTATGAGGTTATACTGCTGGAAGATAAAGCCCAGCATCTTGTTGCGGATCTCGGCCTGCTGGTCGTCGTCCATGGTGGACACGTCCACCCCACTTAAATGATAGGTACCGGAGGTGGGAACATCCAGGCAGCCGATGATATTCATGGCAGTAGACTTGCCGGAGCCCGACTGGCCCACAATAGCCACAAATTCCCCCTGATCCACCGTCAGGGAGATGCCGTCCAGAGCGTGGACGGTCTCCTCACCCATCTGGTAGATCTTATAGACGTCTTTGAGTTCAATGAGGTGTTCCATGGCTTAACCCATCCCCATCATAGCTTCCATCATATTGGACCCCTGAGGGCTGGGGGCCAGAATCACTTCCCCCTCCTCCAGGCCGTCCACGATCTCGATGTAGTTGTCGTCGTTGCGGCCCAGGGTCACCTGACGCTCTTCTGTGGCAGTGACATCCACTACATTTCCCTTTTCATCCAGGCAGCCCTCTTTGGCCACCAGAACAGTATTCCCCCGCTCCACAGCCTCCACCGGCAGGACGAGCACATTGCCCACCTCTTCCACAATGATCTTGGCGGAAACGTTCATGCCGGGATACAGTTCTTCAGGAGAGCCATCCACCAGAACAGTGACCGGGTAGCTGGTGTGTCCGCTGGCGGTGGTGCCGTTGATGTTGATTTTATCCACCACGCCGGTGAAACTCTGCCCGTCCAGAGCATCGGCAGTGATCTCCACCTTCTGGCCCACCTGGATCTGGCTGATGTCCTGTTCGTCAATATCCATCTCAAAGGTGAGCTGGGAGCGGTCATAGATCACGGCGGGATAGGTTACGGTGGTGCCGGAGCTGGACATACCGTTGATGTTGTCCCCCACATCCAGGTTCTTCTCAATGACCTGACCGTCGATGGTGGAGGTGATGGTATAGTCGTCCAGCTTCTCCTGGGCGTTTTTCAGGGAGAGCTGAGCATTTTCCAGGGCGATCCTGGCGTTTTCGATCTGGGTGTCCAGATCCGCCTCGGCGATCACACCGATGATCTGCCCCACACTGACCCGGTCCCCCTCCTTCACATTGAGGACATCCAGGTCACCGGAGGCCTTTGCTGTGATCTGGGCGGAGGCCGCATAGGTAAAGTTGGAGCTGGCCGCGCAGGCCGCGCCGCCGATGGAGGCCGTGCCCTGGCTGGTCTCGGACAACACACCCGGGTTGTTGACCTGAATGGTTACCTGGCGCACCAGAGTGCCGCCTGCTCCCACCTCGTCGGTGGCAGCGATCTCAGTCACTGTACCGGTCAGGGTGGAGCCGGTGCCGTTCACAGTCACCGTGGCGGTCTGTCCCACATAGAAGCCTGCAGCGTCCGCCGCATGGAAGGGTACCTTCAGCTTCATGTGATCCCGGTCCAGCACGTCGGCGATCACAGTGCCCACCGTAACGGTGTCCCCCTGCTCCACGTGCAGTTCGGTGATAACACCGGCGTCCTTGGCAGTGATGTTCCGGTCCTTCTGGTTGTCGCTCTGGGTCTTGAGCAGATCGTCCAGGGTGAGCTGAGCCGAGCGGACATTGAGCTGGAGCTGCTCAATGTTGTTCTCCACATCCTTGGCATCGATGCGGAAGAGCACGTCGCCCTTATGTACCGTCTGTCCCTCTTCGAAGGGGGCCTCCAGAATCTCGCCGCTGACCAGAGTGGTCACGTTGTAGGACTGGATAGGTTCAATGGTACCGGTACCCGACACGGACACCGTCATATCCTGCATGGAGGCCGTGTAGGGCAAATAGGCACTGCTGATGATCTGCTTGCCCGCACCCATACAGCGGGAGAGCAGGAAGGCAATGATCACCACGATCACCACCAGAGCGATCACCCGCTTGACCCACTTGCGCTTCTTTTTGGGCGCCTTAAACTCCGGGAGTTTTTTCTGATCCTCCTTGGGCGCCGCTGTGGTTTCCGATTTTACTTGGGTTGCTTCCATGGTCGTTTCTCCTTTTCATTGCTGTCCCCGGCCGGGCACAGCCTCTTTTGCAGCTACGCCCCGCTGTAAGATCCCCAAAATACGAATCAGCCTGGCTCTGGCCTGCTCCACGCCGCCGTCCTGCTCTGCCGTCAGCATGGTCCCCGCTACCGCGGAGATCAGCAGGTGAAACAGATCAGGCAGATCGGTGTCGGTGCGCAGATCCAGACGGGACAGGTCAATCTTGTCCCGCAGGCGGTCCACAATGGCACAGGGCCCCTGCCGGTTGAGGATCAATCCCGGCTGAAGCCGCTGATTGCGGCGGAGGATGGCCGCCATCTCCCGGAAGCCGTTGCTGTTCCGGTTGGCCTGCAGATAGTCGAACAGGTCCAGAAAGGCCTGAAACAAATCTCCGCCATCCCGGTCCAGCCATTCCTCCACCTGCTCCACCAGCTGCTGGCCATAGGACTCCATCAGATAGCGGAACAGGTCCTCCTTGTCGGTAAAGTACATATAGAAGCTGCCCCTGGGAATGCCCGCCTCCCGGATCATCCGGTTGATGGAGGCATCCTCATAAGGTACCCGGACAAATTCCGCCCGGGCCGCTGCCAGCAGGCGCTCCCGCTTTTCTGCCGGCAGATGAAAAAAGGTCATACTTGGCACAGTGCTTCCCTCCAGACCTGACAACCTGTCGTATTATCTTAATCCGACAAGCTGTCATATGTCAACAGGGCGGGCGCAGAATTCACAATTTGTTCCCAACCATTCCGTCAGACAGGATAGCAGACCCCTCCCAAAGCTTCCATAAAAAAAGATGAAATTTTTCTAAAAGAATAGGGGCGGCAGCAACGCGATCCTGCCGTTTTCCCGTTTTTGACGCAAAAAGGGGCGCTGTATGGCAGCGCCCCTTTGAAAGGAAAGGATATTCTATTTCCCTTACTTGCCCACGATGGCGGCGGTATCCATGGCGATCATGAGCTCCTCGTCGGTGGGGATGAGCAGCACCTTCACCTTGGAGTCGGCTGCGGAGATCACGGTCTCCTTGCCGCGGACCCTGTTGGCCTCGGCGTCCATCTTCACGCCCATGAACTCCAGTCCGGAAGCGGCAGCCAGACGGGTGTTGGCATCGTTCTCGCCCACGCCGGCGGTGAACACGATAACGTCCACACCACCCATGGCGGCAGCATAGGCGCCGATGAGTTTCTTCACGCCATACTGGAAGGTCTCCAGAGCCAGAGCGGCCCGCTGGTTGCCCTCGTTGGCAGCGTTCTCAACGTCGCGGAAGTCGGAGGACACACCGGAGATACCCAGCACGCCGGACTTCTTGTTGAGGATGGTCATCATTTCCTTCATGTCGTAGCCATACTTGTTCATCAGGTACTCCATAATGCCGGCGTCCAGATCGCCGGAGCGGGTGCCCATGGGCAGACCGGCCAGGGGGGTGAAGCCCATGGAGGTGTCCACGCTCTTGCCGCAGTCCACAGCGGCCACGGAGGAGCCGTTGCCCAGGTGGCAGGTGATGATCTTCAGCTCCTCAATGGGCTTGCCCAGCATAGCGGCAGCCCGGGCGGAAACGTAGCGGTGAGAGGTGCCGTGGAAGCCGTAGCGGCGGACCTTGTCCTTCTCATAGTACTCGTAGGGCAGAGCATAGATGTAGCTCTTGGCGGGCATGGTCTGATGGAAGGCGGTGTCAAACACGCCCACCATGGGCACGCCGGGCATGACCTTCTGGCAGGCGCGGATGCCGGTGATGTTGGCAGGATTGTGGAGAGGGGCCAGGGGGATGCACTCCTCCAGAGCAGCCATGACCTCGTCGGTGATGAGCACGGAGGAGGCGAACTTCTCGCCGCCGTGCACCACGCGGTGACCCACAGCGTCGATCTCAGAGGCGCTCTTGATCACGCCGTGCTCGCTGGAGAGCAGAGCGTCCAGCACGGCCTGAATGGCCTCGGCATGGGTGGGCATGGGGATCTCGAACTCACACTTGGCGTCCTTGGCGGGGACCTTATGGGTCAGGCGGCCGTCGATGCCGATGCGCTCACACAGGCCCTTGGCCAGCACCTCACGGGTTGCGGGGTCCATGAGCTGATACTTGAGGGAAGAGCTGCCAGCGTTGATGACCAGAACTTTCATGGTTCCATCTCTCCTTACATTTCCTGATAAACTATGGCTTGAGAGCCAGGCGTTCCCGTAGTACAATAACAGAAACATATCAGTTTTATTTTATCCCTTTTTTTCACAAAGAACAACCCACATTTTGACTGAAAGGGAGAGAAATTTTACTCTCGTTCTGGAGGAAAAGCCATGACCGCTGTAGGCATCGTCGCGGAATACAATCCATTCCACCTGGGTCACGCCTGGCACATCGCCCAGACCCACCGCCTGCTGGAGGAGGACCGGCCGGTGGTGTGCGTCATGAGCGGCCACTGGGTGCAGGGGGCGGATTGTGCCGTTACGGACAAATGGACCCGTGCTGGACTGGCTCTGGAGGGGGGCGCCGATCTGGTGCTGGAGCTTCCCACCCCCTGGGCCATGGCCTCAGCAGAGGCCTTTGCCCGGGGAGCGGTGTCGATTCTGGCTGCCACCGGGGTGGTAGATACCCTCTCCTTTGGCAGCGAGTGCGGCAGCACTGATGAACTGCGCCAGGCAGCGGAGGCTCTGGATGCCCCGGACTTCCCTGCCAGGCTGCGGGCAGCTCTGGGCAAGGGGCTGTCCTTTCCCGCCGCCCGGCAGGAGGCAGCAAATTGTTCCTGCCTGTCCACCCCAAACAACAACCTTGGGGTGGAGTACCTGCGGGCCCTCCACCATCTGTCTGCCTCCATGGAGGTGGTGACGGTACCCCGCCGGGGGGCGGAGCATAACAGCAGCCGGACGGTGGAGGGTTTTGCTTCCGCCACCCAGATCCGGCGACTACTGCGGAGCGGACAGCAAGAGGAAGCCGCCCTGCTGGTACGCCCCAACGCTCTGGACCAGATGGGGGCGATATCCTCCCTGTCCCATATCGAGCGGGCCATTCTGGCCAAACTGCGCACCATGGACGCCTCAGACTGGGCCGCCCTCCCCGACAGCGGCGCGGCAGAAGGCCTGCCGGAACGGCTGGTCCGCGCCGCCCGACAGGCCCTCTCCCTGGATGAATTCTATTCCCTTGCCAAAACCAAGCGCTATACCCACGCCCGACTCCGGCGGCTGGCTCTGTCCGCCTTTTTAGGGGTAACCACGGATCGCCCCGCGCTGCCCCCCTATGTGCGGGTGCTGGGGCTCAACAGCCGGGGACAGGCACTTCTGAAGGAGATGAAAAGAACCTGCCCCCTCCCCATTCTGACCAAGCCCGCTCAGGCCAGGGATCTGACCGGTCCGGCCCGCCAGCTCTTTGAGGCGGAAGTCCGATACACCGACCTGTACGGTCTGTGCTTCCCTATACCCAGGCCCTGCGGCTTGGAGTGGACCTCCAGCCCAGTCATCATAAAATAAAAAAGTGTCGCGGGAAATCCCGCGACACTTTTTTACTGCTTTAGTTTTCCGTGAGCACACCGGACAGGTCCACAGGGGTGGCGTCGCTCCACAGGCGCTCCAGATCGTAAAACTCTCTGGCCTCCTCGTTGAAGATGTGGACCACCACGGAGGAGAAGTCCAGCAGGATCCAGATGCCGCCCCGGTGGCCCTCCACATGGTGGGGAGGCTCGCCAGCCTCCTTCAGTTCCTTCTCACAGACGTCGGCCAGGGCCTTGATCTGGGTGGTGGAGGTGGCGGAGCACAGCACGAAATAGTCGGCCAGCGTGGTCAGATGACCGGTCTCCAGCACCTTAATATCCAGGCCCTTCTTACTGTCCAGCGCTTTGGCGGCCAGCAGGGCAATTTCCTTAGGTGTTAACATAAAATCTCTCCTTTACTCCACAGGCTCCATGCCGGGACCAATCTCCGGTGTCGATTCAGGAGCGGGTGTGGCTGCCGGCGTAGGGGCCGGAGTTGGGGTAGGCGCCGGGGTCGCAGAGGGCTGCGCACTGGCCGTGGGACTGGGTGTGGAAGCCGGGGTCGTGGAGGGCTGCGCACTGGCTGCCGGACTGTTACTGGGCCTGGGCGTGGAAGTCACTTCCGGCTTGGGCGTGCTGCTGGGCTTGGTCGTTGTGTTGGAGCTACCCGAGCCGCTGGAACTGTTCGAACTGGAAGAACCGGACGAACTGCTGGAGCTGCCGCCCTGAGGCTTAGCCGCATAGGTGTCCTCCACATGGCCGCTGGTGGAGGACAGAGACCCGTCGTCATTGACGCTCATCAGATCCAGCTGATCCAACCGGATGTCCTCCAGATAGGGGTTGAAATAGGTGTTGATCATTTCCAGGGTCTGATCCTGGATGGGGGTCACATAGGACTGCTTGTTGCCCACCGTCCGGCTATAGACGTAGACGCCCTCGCAGGGCAGGGTCATGAAGTTGACATTCTCCATGCTCAATCCGCCCAGAATGGCCTCCTGGGCAAACCAGGCCAGGTTATTCACAGTAAGGGTGCCGCGGGTATCCACATTATTGAAGAAGATCTGAGCCAGGGCGGGGATCTTATCCACAGTCAGGTTGTTCAGACAGGTCTCAATGACCGCCTTCAGGAAATCCTGCTGGGTCTGGATACGGCCCAGATCGCCGGAGGGGTAACCGCCGTAGACAATCAGTTTGCCGTTTTCAATCTTGTTGTTTTTCCGCCAGCGCAGCAGCTGCATGGCCTCGTCGCCGTCGATCTCCTGGTAGCCGGCCTCCAGGTGGATGTAGAGGTCCTGGGTACCATCATCATAATTCATGTCGTATGGTACATCAAACCACACGGGCCCGATAGCATCCACCAGCTCACCCACAGCCTCCCATTCCACCACCATGGTGAAGTCGGGCTGGAAGCCGATGAGGTAGGAGATCTCCTCCTTCAGGTAATCGATGCCATCCCTGTCGTAGTTGGAAGCCCAGTTGTAGACGGAATTGATCTTCTTCACGTCCCAGGGCACATTGACCATAGTATCACGGGGAATATTCAGCACATTGAGCTGCTGGTTGGGAATGTCGTAGGACATGACCATAATGGTGTCGGTGTTGCCGCCGCCGCCGGTATCCCGTCCCACCACCAGGAAGGTGTAGAACTCCTCCTTCCGGTCGCCGGACAGTTTCGGTCCCGTCATCTCCATTCCGGCAGATTCCTCCGCATCGGGGGGCGCTACATTGGGAATCTCCGGCTTGACCACCAGCAGCTTATAGGCCACAAACAGGATCACGATCAGGGCTGCGATCACTGTAAAGATGATAAACAAGATGCGCAGGATCTTTTCCCTGGGCGTGCGCTGGGGCTTTGGTTTTTTCTGCTTGGGGGCTTTGGGCGGCTTTTGCTCTTTCGCGAGCCGGGCGCCGCCGCGGCTGTTCTTTTTCTCTTCCGGGTTCATCTCAAGGTTCCTTTCTGCTGGATTTGCTCCTCAGCCAATCCCTGGCCTGCAGCGTGTTGCTGTGGACCGGCAGGCCCCGGTCCTTCATCTCCTGAATGCTCATCTCGCAACCCAGCAGCACTGCCTGGTCCAGATCCTCATAAGCCAGCTTCCGCAGCTTCTCCACGCCCGGGAAGTCCCGGTTGGGTTCCATGTAGTCGGCGATGTACAGGATCTTCTCCAGCAGCGTCATATCCGCTTTGCCGGTGGTGTGCCAGAAAATCGCATTGTAAATATCGTCACTCACTCCATACACATCCCGGGCCACACACGCCCCGGTTTTGGAATGGAGCAGCTTAACAGCACGCTGTTCCAAATCATCCAGTACGATACCATATTTATGGCATAATTGCAACTGTTCGTCCATCTCCAGATATTTTGTAATATCATGGAGGATACCTGCCCGGCGGGCCTTTTCCTCGTCGGCGCCCCAGCGGCGGGCCAGACGCACCGCCTCCTCTTCCGTGCCCCTGATGTGGGCAATTCGCTTGGCCCGGATCATGGAGCAGGCGCAGGCCCGCAGTTCCCGGTCCGGCAGATGCTTCAGGTCAAAATGGACCCCGTACAGGCCGTGGCGGATGATATATCCATATACCGCCGGAGACAGATACTCCTGTCCCTCTCCCCGGGCCAGCAGCTCCCGCAGCTGGGTGGAGGATACATCTACAATATGGGGCAGCTGGAGCACACAGGTCTTGGCCCCGAAGGTCTTTTGCAGATGCTCTGCCTGGATGTTCAAAGCCTCGCCGCTGTCGCTCTGGGTACGGGCAAAGGTACATATTCCCGCCAGTCGGGTGATCCGTTGGGGCTCCCACCAGTTTTGCAGGGTAAGAAACATATCGGTACCCATCATCAGCCACAGCTCCGCGTTGGGATACTGGGCGTGGATCTGCTCCAGCGTATCCGCAGTGTAGCTTTTCCCGGGTCGGGAAAGCTCCAGAGCATTGACCCCAATCCGATCGGGCAGCAGCAGACTGTCCGCCGCCAGCTCCACCATAGCCAGCCGCTCCCGGGGTCCGGGACTGCCTTCAGGCAGATCCTTGTGGGGCGGCAGCGCCGCCGGGACAAACTGCAAACGGTCCAGCTCCAGAACGTCCATCGCCGCCTGAGCCGAGGTCAGATGCCCCAAATGGGGTGGATTGAAGGTCCCGCCATAGATGCCCAGCTTCATGACCATGCCCCCTCGTTTATTATGCTTTCCGCTTTTTATCCGATACCAGAACGATCTTGTCTTTCTTATCCTTTTTGTGGGTCGGACGATACAGAACAAATTTTGTTCCGATCACCTGCACCACGTCACTACGGGTGGCCGCAGCCAGTTCTTCCGCCGCCTCCCGGCTGGTGAGCATACAGTTCTCCAGGACCTTGCCCTTGATGAGCTCCCGGGCCTCCAGGGCATCGTCGGCCTGCTTCACCAGGTTTTCTCCGATGCCGTCCTTGCCTACATGGAGGATGGTGTCGATGTTGTTTGCCAGGCCCCGCAGCTGGGCCCGCTGTTTACTGGTCAGTTCCATTCAGATAGTTCTCCAATTCTGTTTTAAATTTGTTCAGCGCATTTCCCCGATGGGAAATGGCGTTCTTCTCCTCGGCAGTCAGTTCCGCAAAGGTCTTTTTCAGCCCCGGGATAAAGAACACAGGGTCGTAGCCGAAGCCGCCCTCACCCCTGGGGGCGTAGGCGATGGTGCCGGGGCACTCTCCTCTGGCCTCCACCTTGTCCCCGTTGGGGAAGCAACAGCAGATGCAGGATACAAATTTGCCCCGCCGGTCCAGCTGACCCCGCAGGTTCTCCAGCAGCAGCTTATACCGGCCTACGTCGTCCAGCTCGGGACCGCCGTAGCGGGCGGAGTATACGCCGGGGGCGCCGTTGAGGGCGTCCACACACAGGCCGGAATCGTCGGCAATGGCGGGCAGACCGGAGGCCTCACATACCGCATGGGCCTTCAGATAGGCATTCTCCTCAAAGGTAGTGCCCGTCTCCTCCACGTCCACATCCACGCCCACTTCGGACTCCAACACCACGTCCACCCCCAGCTGGGAGAGGATGGCCTTCATTTCCACCAGCTTGTGGGCGTTCTTGCTGGCCAATACCATTTTCATGTCTCAGCCCTCCAGTACGTTTTTCTGGATGGTCTGGAGCTGGGCGATGCCCTTGGCACATAGGTCCACCAGAGCCCCCTGCTCCTCCACGGTAAAGGCCCGGCCCTCGCCGGTGCCCTGGATCTCCACCAGCTTGCCGTCCCCGGTCATGATACAGTTCAGGTCCACCTGGGCGGAGGAGTCCTCCTCATAGCATAGGTCCAGCAGCAGCTGATCGTCCACAATGCCGGCAGACACCGCCGCCACCTGATCCACCAGAGCATCGGCAACCCCTACCTTCTTCAGGGCCAGGGCCAGGGCCACATAGCCGCCGGTGACGCTGGCAGTACGGGTGCCGCCGTCTCCCTGGAGCACATCGCAGTCGATGGTCACGGTGCGCTCACCCAGCTTTTTCATATCCACGCAGGCCCGGAGGGAGCGGCCCACCAGCCGCTGAATCTCCGCGGAGCGGGGGGACAGCTTCAGCTTGGCAATGTCCCGCTTGGAGCGCTCCCGGTTGGCCCGGGGCAGCATGGAGTACTCGGCGGTGACCCAGCCCTCCCCCTCGGGAACGTGGGGCGGGGTGCGCTCCTCCACGCTGGCGCAGCACAGCACCTGAGTGTTGCCGCAGCGGATGAGGCAGGAACCCTCAGCAAATTTGTTGAAGTTAGGAATGATCTCTACAGGCCGCAGCTGGTCCGCCGCCCGTCCGTCAATTCTGGCCATTGTTATAACCTCCATTAAATCAGCGCTTCCACAAAGGCCTCCGCTTCAAAGGGCATAAGGTCGTCGATACCCTCGCCCACGCCGATATACTTCACCGGCACCTGGAGCTCCTGGGCGATGGCAATGACGATGCCGCCCTTGGCGGAGCCGTCCAGCTTGGTGAGGACGATGCCGGTAATGCCGGCGGCCTCCTTGAACTGCTTGGCCTGGATCAGGCCGTTCTGACCGGTGGTGGCGTCCAGCACCAGCAGGGTCTCCCGGTCGCAGCCGGGCAGCTCCCGGTCCACCACCCGGGAGATCTTGTTCAGCTCATTCATCAGGTTCTGCTTGTTGTGCAGCCGCCCGGCGGTATCGATGAGGATCACATCGGTACCTCTGGCCTTGGCGGCGGTGAGGGCGTCAAACACCACGGCGGCGGGATCAGCCCCCTCGTGCTGGCGGACGATCTCCACGCCGGAGCGCTGGCTCCAGATCTCCAGCTGATCCGCGGCGGCAGCCCGGAAGGTGTCGGCGGCAGCCATCAGCACCCGCTTGCCCTCCCCCTTCATTTTGGCGGCCAGCTTACCGATGGTGGTGGTCTTGCCCACGCCGTTCACACCGATAAACAGGGCCACCGAGGGGGTGGTGGTGAGATGGAGCTCCGGCTCGCCCACCTGGAGCATCTCGGTAAGCACCCGCCGCAGGCAGGCACGAGCAGAGTCCATATCCTTGATTTTCTCCTCCTTCACCCGGCGGCGCAGGGTCTCCACCGCCTTCAGGGTGGTGTCCACGCCCATGTCGCCCAGGATCAGGGTTTCCTCCAGCTCGTCGTAGAAGTCGTCGTTGAGCTCACCGGCAAACAGCTGGTCGATGGAGTGGCCGATGTTCTCCTTGGTGCGGGTCAAACCCGCCTTAATCTTCGCAAAAAAGCCCATATTGATTTTGGTTCCTTTCGGTTGTTGATAAAGCTGCCGACTTACTTGATATGCAGCTCTTTTTCCACATCATTGAGATTGATAGTCAACATCCGGCTGACGCCCTGCTCCTGCATGGTGACGCCGTAGAGCACATCCGCTTCCTCCATGGTACCGCGGCGGTGGGTGATGACGATAAACTGGGTCTTGTCCGCCATCTGGCGCATATAGTGAGCAAAGCGCACCACGTTGGCATCGTCCAGAGCGGCCTCGATCTCATCCATCACCACGAAGGGGGTGGGCCGCACTTTCAGAATGGCAAAGTAGAGGGCAATGGCCACGAAGGCCTTCTCGCCGCCTGACAGCAGGGAGAGCACCTTCAGTGCCTTGCCCGGGGGCTGCACCCTGATCTCAATGCCGCAGTTCAGGATATCCTCCGGGTCCTCCAGCTCCAGGGTGGCCTTACCTCCTCCGAAGAGCTCGGTAAAGGTCTGCTGAAAGGACTCGTTGAGGATGGCAAACTGCTTGGCAAAGATGGCACGCATCTCCTCGGTGATATCGGCGATAATGCCCTCCAGCTCTTTCTTGGACTTCTGCACATCGTCCCTCTGGTCGGTGAGGTAGGTATAGCGCTCATTGATGCGCTGAAACTCGTCGATGGCGTCCAGGTTGATGTTGCCCAAAGCAGAGATGGATTTTTTCAGCTCGCCCACCCGGCGCTGGGCCTTGGGGACGCTCTCCAGCTCCACCCGCTGGGCCATGGCCGCCTGGTGGGACAGTTCGTAGGTCTCCCACAGCTTGTCCAGCAGGTTCTTCTCCTCCATGGCAGCGGCAGCCTTCTTCTGCTCCAGCACCGACACCTCCCGCTCCAGATTGAGCAGGGCGCTGTTCTTGTCCCGGGCGTCCTTGTCCGCCTGGTTGCGCTGGGCCTCCAGGGCCAGCTTCTCGTCGTTGATGCGGCTGATGGCGGCCTGACGATCCTGGTTCTCCTGCCGGATGGTCTGGAGCTGCCGCTCCTTTTCCGCAATCTCCCGCTCCAGGCCGGCGTTCTTCTCCTGGAACTGGGAGAGCATCTTTTCCCGCTCGGCCTTGTCGCCGGTCAGATCCCGGCGCAGTTCCTCCAGTTCGGTCATGGACTTCCGGGCGGCCTGGGCTTCCGCCTCCAGGGCGGCCAGGCGCATATTCAGTTCGGCAATGGCCTCCCCCAGAGCCGTGGCCTTCTCCTGGACTTCGCTCTGGCCTCTGGCCTTGCCCTCTGCCTCGGCCCGCAGGGCGGCGGCAGCCCCCTCCAGGGACTCCACCCGGGCACGAGCGGCACAGGTGTCCGCCTCGATCTGGGCGGAACGGGCCTGGAGCTGTTCCAGCTCATTCTTCTGATCGGCCCGCTGTTTCTTCAGATCGGCCAGCTGGGTGTCCAGGTGGCCCAGGCGCTCCTCCAGCTTGAGGATGTCGTCCTCGTGGCGGCGCTGCTGGGCTTGGGCAGTCTCCATCTCGTAGGCAGCAGCGGTGGCCTCCCGCTTAGCCTCCTCCATGGCGTGGGCCGCGTCGGCCAGCTGCTGGGCCACGCCGGTGCGCTGCTGAGCCAGCCGCTCCAACTCGTTGGCCCGGCTCAGGATGCCCGCGCTGCGGGACGCCGAGCCGCCGGTCATGGAGCCGCCAGGGTTGAGCACCTGGCCGTCCAGGGTAACAATTTTGAAGCGATAGTTGTATTTCCGGGCCATAGCGATGGCCTTGTCCATATCCTCGGCCACCACGGTGCGGCCCAGCAGGTTGGAAAAGATCTTCTCATACCGGGGGTCAAACTGGATGAGTTCGTTGCCCAGGCCCACAAAGCCGGGCTCCCTGCGCACGCCCTGATCCCGGAAGTCGGAAGGCCGCATGGAGGTCAGGGGCAGGAAGGTGCTCCGACCGCCGTCCCGGCGTTTCAGGTACTGGATGGCGGCTTTGCCGTCCTCCTCCCGCTCCACCACGATATGCTGCATAGCGCCCCCCAGGGCGATCTCGATGGCCACGGTGCAGGCGTCGGGCACGTGGATGAGCCCGGCCACCGGGCCGTGGATCCCCCGAAGCTGGCCCTTCTTGGCCTCCCCCATCACCAGCTTTACCGCTTTGGAGTAGCCCTCATACATCTTTTCCATCTCGGAGAGCATATGGATGCGGGAGTTCAGGGCGTTGTCCTCCATCTGGAGTTTGACGTGGCGCTCCTCCGCCTCCCTGGCCTTCCGCTGCCGGGTCTCCAGCCGCAGGGCGTAACCGCTGATGATGTTCTGTAAGCTGTCCTTGTCCTCTCTGGCCTGGTCCAGCTCCTGAGCGGCCTGACGGCGGGTCTCCTCCGCCTCCTGGAGTCGATCCTCACCGGCGGCCAGCTCCTGACGCATGGCCTCGTCCCGGTCCAGCACCTCCTGGGCGGCGGCGGCCAGGGCGGAGATGAGGGCCTTTGCGTCGGCGGCGGAGGCGTTCTCCACCGCCTCCTTCCGGCGCAGATCCTCCAGCTCCTGGGCAATGGCCCCGGCAGAGCGGCTGGCGGAGGCAGCCTCATTCTGGCGGTCTGTCAACTGCTGACGCAGTCCGGCAGTCTGGCCTTCCAGCTCCTCCAACCGGGTCTTACGCTCCCCGATCTGAGCGGCGATGGAGTCGGCCCGGCCCTCCTGCTGCTCCAGCTCTCGCTGGATACGATCCCGGTTCTCCAGGTTGTTCTGAATGTTGGTTTTGAGGACGGCGATGGCGTTTTCCAGGCTGTTGGCGTCGGCCTCCCGCTGCATCATCTGGAAGCGGACGCCTTCGGTCTCCACGTCCTTGTCCCGCATCTGAGCGGAGAATGCCTCAGCGGCGGCGTACAGATCCTCCACCTGCTGCTGGACCTCCCCCTTCTGGCGGAGGGCATTCTCGTAGTCGGACAGGGTCTTGCGGGACCCGGAACGAATTTTCTCCAGCTGGTCCAGCCACAGGGAGATCTCCAGCCCACGCAGCTCGTCCCGCAGGATGAGGAACTTCCTGGCCTTCTCGCTCTGCTGGCGCAGGGGCTCCACCTGGAGCTCCAGCTCATCGATCTTGTCGGTGATGCGCACCAGGTTCTCCTGGGTGCGCTCCAGCTTGCGCTCGGCCTCCTCCTTCCGGTGGCGGAACCTGGAGATACCGGCAGCCTCCTCAAAAATCTCCCGGCGGTCGCCGCTCTTCACCGACAGGATCTCGTCGATACGGCCCTGACCGATGATGGAGTAGCCCTCCCGGCCCAGGCCGGTATCCATGAACAGCTCGTTCACATCCTTCAGGCGGACGGAACGGCGGTTGATGTAGTACTCACTCTCGCCGGAGCGGTAGTACCGGCGGGTGACCATGACCTCGCTCTCCTCCAGGGGGAAGATGTGGTCGGTATTATCCAGCACCAGGGACACCTCGGCAAAGCCCTGCTGCTTGCGCAGGGCGGTACCGCCGAAGATCACATCCTCCATCTTACCGCCCCGGAGGGCCTTGGTGGACTGCTCCCCCATGACCCAGCGGATGGCGTCGGAGATATTCGATTTTCCGCTGCCGTTGGGACCAACGATAGCGGTGATGTCCTCCCCGAAGGAGAGGACCGTTTTATCCGGGAACGATTTGAATCCCTGGATCTCCAGCGCTTTAAGGTACATAAGCACACCTCTTTCTTCTCATAACCTCTTATCCCCTTTATTTCAAGGGGTTCCAGGCTTTTGGTGCTTATATAACCCCTCATAGTTTTCTATAACTTACCGATGTACTGGTGTAAATCCTGGTGCAAAATGGTGTTGACTGCGGCAAAATGGTGTAAACCTACATGAGTTTGAATTTACCTTCCAGGCTTTGAAAACTCTCAATTTTTTTGGACTCCGTTGCCTCATTATAAACATCCATCGTCGTTCGAATATTTCTATGCCCCATCACGTCTTGGATTATCTTGAGGTTTCTTTCATTTTCGCAGAACCTTGTGCAGAAAGTGTGGCGCAATATGTGGGCACTGAACTTTGGCAAATAACACGGCTCTCTGTTTTCTTGCTCGGCTTTGAAGTACTCTTCCCTGTTAAATGCACTCGTGATGTTTTGTATGGCATCGAACACATACGCCGGAGTAAAAACCTTACCATGACTATTGAGGAAAATAAAACCGGTGTATTCTCCAATAGAGAAGGGCTCTAAATTGGGGTTTCTTCTCTTCGCCTTTTCAGCCAAAAGCGCTTCTTTCACTTCTGATAGCATTGGGATAACTCTTAGACCCGCTTTTGTCTTTGGCTCAGAAATTCGGTACCTATATCCCCCATTTTCGCTTTGCCTATATAGTAGGGTGTGATTTACACTGATTAACTTTTTTTCGAAATCGCAATCACACCATCTAAGTCCAAGTGCTTCACCGATCCGCATACCAGTACCAAGAAGAACAGTGAATAGTGTACCCAGGCGACAATAAATCCGCGACTGATAAACATACTCAATCAATTTCGTCTGTTCTTCTTCCGTTAATGCGTGACGCTTTTCCTGTTCAACCAGCAGCATCTTACGCAAGCTTTTCAAAACATTCGCTGCAGGATTCACACGAATAAGATTGTCCATTACAGCACTCTCAAACATTTGGTACAGTATGGAATGGACACTTTGAACCGTACTTGCCTTGAGGCCAAGATCTTGGACCATATGCATATACAATCTCTGAATGTCAGAAAACTTGACACTCCGGATTTTGCGTCCGCCAAGTTCATCCCGAACATGCTTGTCGTATAAGCAAATGTAATTACATCTTGTGGTTTCCTTGAGATCACTGCGCAAGTCCATGAAGGATTTGAACAGCGCGTTAACCGTTATTGTGTTTGCTTCGCCGGCACGTATACCATCCTCAAGATCTCTCTGGATCTGTCTTTCAAGGTCCCGAAGGGCCATCACGCATTTTTTACCCTCTGGCACCTTATCAGTACTGACCAGTTTCCAACTATATACCGCTTTCCGTTTTCCATCCGGATCGGTATATCGGAACATATACATACCGTCTCGCCTTTGCACCTCCCCATTTCTAAGGATTCTGCCTTTGCTGTCTTTTCGTTTACTTGGCATAGTAATTCCCCTTCTATCACGAGAAAAGGAATCTGATATAGCATTTTATTCTACCACATCAGATACTACTTTTCAAGATTCAACCTATTTCCGGTAACTCTGGCGGGATTTCATCACATTTTTCTATTGAATTTAATCTAATTTTGTTTTTTACGGAAATTACCAGTACACCAGTTACAGTTTGCTATATAAAAAGACAGTCTGGCCACGGCTCAAGCCATGTCCAGACCTCCTTTTTATTGCTTACAATGTATCGACATCTTCCAAATACTTTTCAAACTTTTTTCGTTTGATCAGCCTTTTTGTTCCTATCCAAATAACAAACCCACAGTCCGGGTTGCTGGTTATCTCTCGCAGCTTATTTGTCCCAATTCCAAAGTAGGCAGCCGCCTCTTCAATCGTCAAATTGGCCTTCTCCCAAATTGGTACCGCTTGCTTTTCCATTTCCTCAACTCCTTTTTGTAAAAGTCAAAAGAAAAGCAACGGGCGGCAGCTGGCAAGGCCGCTCCGCGAGACTTACTCCCCGAGCTATTGGCACTTCCCGCAACCTGCGACGGAATGGCTACCGCTCGGATCACGGCCAAAGCGACGTATCATGATTAACGAGTATGGGTCATGGCCAACAAACCGCCACAGTTCGTCTGCACACGGCATCCGGCTCCCCCATCTCTCCTTTCCCCCTGCGGGATCATGGCCCGGTCTGCCTGCGCGGCTCTCCATACACGAAACGTACCCGTTGCTGAATATGAGGCGCAGCACGCCTGTTTGTCAAGGTGCATCAGGATGCCTTCCCGGAAGAACATTTCGTCTTCACCTCATTCCCCGTTTCTCGTCGCCTGTTTTGCCACAAAAGAGCAGCCCTACGCCGCTGGAAGGCATAGGGCCGCTCTGATTACTGGTCGAAAATTGTTAGATTGTCGAGCATACCAGCATTGCCTCTTCAGGCAGCGATGCGATATACTTTTCCACCACCTGATGCCATAGCTGATTATTTCCTTTGCCGTTGTCCTCACTGACGCATTTCATCTCATAGAGGTCGTTCCACACACCATCGTCCAGCACTGCATACGTTGTCAATGGATATCGGTACTCTTCAGACAGAGCCTTGCTACACAGATGCTCCTCCAGCGTTTGGCCTTTGTCATAGATCAATTTCCCCCAAGATGTAATGCCTTTTTCCGTGATAGACAAATCATGTCGGTCTGACGGGAGTTTACCAGACTGGTACCACTTCTCGCATGACAAAAAAGTCTCACGCTCTCTCTGAATGAACAGTTCCTTCATAAGATCCCATGCGATATCCTTTTTTCGTGCTCCTGTGACCCAACAGTACCCGTCAGGGGCTGCCTCAGCAGGTTTGTCTCTAAGGAAAAAACTCAAGTCGCCCGAAAAAACGTCGCGGCAATCTGCCTTGACAAGGAATCTGTCCGGCCAGCGACCGCCGATCTGAAACCAGTCAAACTCAGTATTGGGGTTCGTGTAGAAGCCATAGGCATCAGTTCCTTCCTTCCTCTTAAAGCCCCAGTATTCTTCAGCATATTCTCTGTAATCGGAATACTGCACGCGGAAGGGAATGTTCGCCAATTTCATCCGCTTTGCTTTTTTAGTCCGCTTGCATTGAATAATGCACCTCCTTACATCTTTCAATCTTTTGATACTATCTATATAAAAACAAGCGCATGGATCCAGTGCGATCCATGCGCTTGATGCCTTTCTTGGCTCAGTATTTAGTTTTGGTATCAGTAAGTCTACATATAACAAAAAAGCTCCCAAAGGTCAGTTCGACCTCTGGGAGCTATGAAACACGGTTACTGTGTCTGCCGCGACAAACAACGGATACTTTATGTCAGCATTATAGCGAAATTGTCAACAGAATGCAAGCGTCTTTTTACCCTTCAAAGCGTGGTAATGCTTTATTCTACCTCGTTTGATCCAAACAAATGCACCAGGTAGTCTGTCCGCCCATCCAATACTCGAATGATCTCGATCCCACTTTCTGTAACCTTGTAGAAAACCATCTGCTTGCTAATTACAAGGAACCGAATATTCTCCGGAACACCGTCATACTTGCTTGAAAGCGGCGTCCCCATGTACGGATTATCCTTCAAAAGAGATACGCCCGCAAGAATTCTTCCTTTAAGCCTGTTTGCCGCGCTGCGGTTCTTGAGCACTCCAGCAATGTAATCCGAAGCCTTGCGGATGTCGGCAATAGCCGCCGGCCGATACTGTAATCTCACAGTTCATTCACCCCAAGAAGGCGATATGCCTCCGCTTCATCAATGAGCTCCCCGGAGTTCTCACCGGCATCCAGCTCTTTCATTAGCCTCTCCATGGCTCTTGCTTTGATCAACTCTACATTCTCCTCATTTACCTGGAACGGAAAGCCGCCGGCATTGATAGATTGCTGGATAAAAATATTCAGGGCCTGCGTCAGAGTCAGGCCATTACGCGCATAAACAGCCTCTGCCCGCTGTTTGATTTCCGGATTGATACGGAAGCGGAACATATCCGTCTTCGGTGCTACTACGATATTATCCATGTCCGATTCCTCCTATTTATTGTTTCTCACATATAGTATAGCCAGACAGGGCAAAAAAGTCAACGGAATGTAGCAACAATGTTGCCACATTCCGTTGACCACTCATACGCTTGTCACGCTACTGTTTTGTGCGGCAAATTTACTTCTGGCTTTTTTGACATAGCCTAGTCCTATTCCCTCCCCTCAGCGCATGGTGGACATGTGGGTGATCACACCCCAGATCCGATTGTTTTCATGGTTGATTCCCAGGATCCGCACAGTCGCTCTGGCTCCCCGGGGCGGCCGACCGCGCTTGGGGTAGGTACAGAGACAATCGATACCACCATCCAGAGAGACAAACACACCGTTGAGATCGACCATACTGACGGTGCCCACATAGCGGTTGCCCACCACATACTTCTTCAGAGCTTTCTCATAGGGGTTCTCCATCGCCTGCTTCACCGAGGCGGTCACCCTGGGGTGGTTGCGGTCGCTACGGTCCACTTCCAGTACTCGTACCAGCACGCGCTGGCCAGGCTGGTAGTGCTGCGCAGCATCTACCCAGCGCTGGTAGGACAGCTCTCTCAGGGGAATATAGCACTCCGCACCAAACAGATCCACAAAGACGCCCGCCCGGATGACGGAGATGACCCGAGCCTCAGCGCGGATTCCCTCGTAGATCTGGTAGTTGCCGTCCCGGTCGGTGCGGAAGTAGTACTCCCTGCGTTTGAGCGCCATAGCCTCCAGCCGGCTGCCCGCTACCACATTGTGCTCCTGGTCGATACCCTTGACGATGTAATCCACCTCCGCGCCCAGGCGCTTGTTGAGCAGATAGTGGAGCACGTCGCCTTTGGGCTGGCCACGATAGTCCGCAGGCTCCTCGATGGCCTCCAGCACCGGGATGATGACCTTGAAATCCCCGTGGTAGATGACAGCATAATGTAACCGCAATACTTTGCATGCCCATTTCGAAAGGCTGCTCGGGAGGCCAGACGCGCCCAAGCACCCATTATGCCCTTCCCGGGCGGCAACTGATTTCGCGGCAGTTTGACCCACTGATATTTAAGTAGACACTTCATTGCACTGACCTCCTTTCTGGTAGATTGAAAAAAGCCTCGCTCCGTGCTACACTGATTAACACGAAAGCGAGGCTTGATTAAAATGCTTTATGCGTGTGATAATTGCCATTACCTGTTCCCCAGAACAGTTGAAAAGACCTGTCCTGACTGCGGGAAACCGACCATTCGTCCAGCAACCGATGAAGAACAAGAGGATTATAAAAATCGGCGTAATGAGAATCTTTGGACTGATGATAACGGTAGTTGTTGAGCTCTGCCAGCACAGCCGATTTTCTGACTCACTACCCATGCAGTTTTTCTGCCCATAGCACATTTTTTATCTGTGTATACGTACTACATTTCATGGGATGTATTTTACACACCACAAATATAGAATTACGCCCGAGGCTCGTAAGTCTCGGGCGTTTCTTTTGCAGTATTCTTTTGGGGTATTCTTTACTTGGTATATCCCCAAAACCCTTCAATCTTTTCTATTGCAGCGGCCGTTTCTGCCAAAAGAGGCCAAATCGAAGCGACTGCCTCCCCAATTATAACTGTGCTATCCCTACGTGCTATATCAGACCCTGTCTCAACTGGTGTAAAACTGGTGTAATTCACTCGGCAGCCATACCATCAAAGTACCGATTTCCCAGGCATTACAGCGGTTTGGTGGGTTCTCTATGTATTTTCAGCGCTTTTAAATACAAGGCGGCACCTCGCAACACATATACTTCTGAATAAAGTATTATATCAAGGAATGGAGGCTATTGCAAATCCTTTTGCCCCCCGAAGTCAAAACCTCCGGCTAAGCCGGAGGCTTGAGTAGGCCCTAAAAGGGCCTGATACGGACGAAGCCCCTTAAGGGGTTCTTTTTACGCCTTCTTGTTCTCGCGACCCGTAAACGGGTCAACAAACTCTTTCAGCCCTATCTGGTCTGCGATTTGATCTGATGCCAGTTGGTTTCGGATATACT
>NZ_NFIB01000059.1:0-4737 GCF_002159385.1 Flavonifractor sp. An52 | reverse complement strand
AGGGGGATAACCCGCTGACCATCTGGCATTACCCGCGGCTGGGGCTGTACATCTACGCCTCAACCCTGGCCATTCTGCATCAGGCAGTAAACCGCACCTGGCTGGCCGGGGAGCCCTTCGGGGAGGTGCCGCTCTCAGACGGGGAGATCCTGAGATGGGACAAGCATGGCCTTACTACGGCAGGGCACTTTACCATGACCTATCCCATCTATCGCCCATGGCACCCCTGTGCCCGCTCGTATCAGCCGGACCGGAGCTATCTGCGCACCCTCAAGAACATCGCCTCTGCTCTGGGCTATACGCCGGAGGACATCGACGAGCTGCTGGAGGCCGGGTATTCCACCGATGAGATCGAGGAGGAGCTGTACGGCATCCCCGGCTGGCAGGAGTATCGTTAGGGTATACCCCTGTGAGACGGTAAAAAAGAGTCCCAATAGGGTCGGTTTCGGACATTTGAGACGTCTCAGTTGTCCGGCACACCCTATTGGGACTCCGCTCATTCAAATCAGCTTTTCCAGCAGCCCTTCAAAGAGGGACAGGTAGCAGGTCTGGATCCGCCGGAAAATCTGGTCGGCGGTGTTCTCATCGTAAATATGGGAGGTCATGTTGCGGTCGTTGAGCAGGCCGATCCATCCGTCGCTGTCGGAGATCAGGCCGTCCGCAAAGGCCTGCCGCATCACCGCCTTGGGGCTGTTCAGATCCACATGGCCCTGGTCCAGCAGCCACTCCCTGGTGGTCTTCCAGGCCAACTCACAGGTGAACTCAAATCGCTGGATGATGCCATCCCGGGCCAGCTGCGGATCGGAGGCACCTTCGTATCCTGCAAGCCCCTCCTTCAGACGAAGCAGGGCACTCTCAAAATTTTCCCGTTTGATTGTAAACTTGTCCATCAGGATCACTCCGTCCTTTTTCACGTTATCTAACAGCGCCTGGGATGTGTGCTCGTCCACAAAGACCACATCGATCTTATGGAGGCTGGGAAGGTCATCCACAGCATTCAGCAGTTGAGGCTGACAGGCAGCCGGGACTCCCCAGAGGGCAAAGTCGTAGTCGCTGTCCGGGCGAAAATCACCTCTGGCCCGGGAGCCAAACAGGCACAGCCGCTGGGCATGATAGCGCTCCGCTACCGCTTTCATCTCTTTTATCAGGCGATCCATCCGGCTCCCTCCTCTGCGTTTGTGCTCCTCTATCTTAGCACAGACAAGCGCACACAACAATACAAGAAAAGTATACCACAGAATAAAACAGAGATCATGTTGAAGGGAGAACGATCCCATTATGAAAATCGGATATATCAGAGTAAGTACCCAGGAACAAAACACCCTGCGCCAGGAGGTGCTGATGGAGACGCTGGGTGTGGAGCAGATCTATATCGATAAGATGAGCGGCAAAAACGCTGAGCGGCCTCAGCTGAAAGAGATGATGTCCTTCGTTCGCCGGGGAGATACCGTCATCGTGGAGTCCATCAGCCGCTTTGCCCGCAACACGAAAGATCTGCTGGAGCTGGTGGAGCAGCTGGCCGTCAAGGAGGTGGTCTTTATCTCCCAGAAGGAGGCCATCGACACCGCCACGCCCACCGGAAAATTCATGCTTACTGTCTTTGGCGCAGTGGCCGAGCTGGAGCGGGCGTACCTCCTCCAGCGCCAGCGGGAGGGCATTGAGATTGCCAAGACTCAGGGGAAATACAAGGGGCGAAAGCCCATTCAGCCGGCTGATCTTGATGCTGTAGTCGATCAATGGCGCGCGGGCCACATCACAGCTGTACAGGCTATGAAGAAACTGGGGATGAGCAAGGCGACCTTTTACCGGCGCATAAAATGGATTGGCTCTAAAAAGAAATCCGGGAAAAAACCCGGATTTCCCGGATTTTCTGGATAGCTTACTTGATTTGGCGCTGCAAAATAACTTCCAATTCAGATTTAAGTTTCTCGGCAAGTGTTTCCCGCAGCAATGATAACGCCAGATATTCTACGATACAAGGGCGGAGATAATTTTGCATATCTTGATTGCTGACATCAGGAAGGTTATCTGGCAAACGGAAGTTTGCAATACGCATTGCCGGATTCTCTCGGTGAAGCAGATAGTCTTCACCGGGAAAAGGCTTTTCTGAGAGTGTGCTCATTTCGCGCAGCGTGTTCACATACAGGGCCTTACGCGCTTGGGCATCTGCCTCTTGTTCGGCGGCTTTGCGTAGAAGCCTTCTTTTCAACGCCCTCTGTTCTTTTGCAAGAAAATTTTGATGAGTCATGAGCCAGTCTCGTATCTGCAAATGGATCTTAACGCAGCCCCCTTTGTTGTATTCTTTTCTCTGCGGCCAAAACCAGGGATATGACTTCAAGATGGCTGGATCGAAGGAGATTTGTTTGTCTGCATATAAGCAAACGGCTTGGTAGGCTTTCATCACAGGTAATTCTAAAAATTCTGGATCCTGAATCTGATTCAAAGGATAGTTTGTCAGTATTAGGAAGAGTTCCCGTTGTAGGGCACAGGATATTTCATCAGTAGGGACTACACACTGCAGTGCAGTAAGAAGTTCACGATAATTATTAAGGTTTTGCTCCCCGAAATTGAGCTGTGAAAGATCAAATCCGCGGATGCACTGATCCCATTTTGTGTCTGCAAGTAGATGCCGCCCTTTGGTCAGATAGAGAAACCATACAAGTGCAGAGATTTGGTACCCTGTGTCCTGCTGCTTATCAATATCAGATAATTGTTGAAAGAGAAGCGTGGCGATCTCACAGGTATGCGCAAAGTCCTCTTTATTTGCATGGTTTGAAGATCTGAGAGACTTTTTTAACTGATTTCTTATAAAGAGCGGCAGCGGCTGGGAGAGTTCGGGTTGACTTTCATCGTGATCAAAGCAAAAGCCCTGCTGCAAAAGATGTTCTATTATAGCTTTCAGTTTGACCAGTTGGGTCAAGCGAAGATTGGGAAGGACAGCTTTTTTTAAGACTGTTTTTGCTCGACGCATCTCTTGATATCGCCGCCAGATCGTTTCGTTGATATCAGGATAATATTTGGGTGCTCTGCTTGTGATGCGAGCCCACCAATACTCGGCAGCCAGATAACCGGGGAGCCAGAGGCGTACCGCGGATTCATACTGGATATCAGTAAGCGGCTCTTCCATAAACTGGTTTAATGCGGTCCTGGCATCCTTGTCAAAGAGATAGTACCTTTCCTCTTTGTCGCGCCGAAATACTTGGCTGACAGTTTTGTGCTGCGCGTTACACTGCTTGACTAAATTTACAACCAATTCCAGAGCCCATTTGAGGGGGATATCAGGATATATATTCCGTATGGAATGCCATGTCCTGGTAACATAATCTATATTTCTGACTATGTCAGGATCCATTTTGACATTCATCTCGCGCAGGAGCTCTTTTGTTTTGGAATAGCAATATCGCTTGGAAAAATGTTCTCTGAGTTTTGTATTGGCGTAACAGTCCATATTGTGATAGGCCAAATTATTTTCTGACGTAACAAGACGTTCTCTGTCATCAGCATAAAGGATCCCGTCTTCACTTAAGAAAGTGAGATATGCATCAATCTGCTCCTCAAATGAACTGTTTGTACAATCTCTCGACCATCGTTCAAAAGAAAGTAATTTATCACGTAACGGAGCCTTCTGCTTGATTTGTTTGGGAAAGCTACGGATCAGAGCATAGACCTTTTTGTAGCGAGAATCCGTTTGAGGAATTAGCGTATTATTCAGCATTGTCTGTGCCCTGGCCGACGGTGTTAGTCTTCTCATTGCCATAAAACCCATCCTAACCTCTGCTGCACATATAGCGACTGCCGGAATATGCGACTTAAAAAAGAAAACAATTTTACATAAAAATGTTTCGTTTTTATGATCTTCTGTTTGAAAATACGCTATTAAGAGTCGATTTAATTACAATACGGGAAAATAAAAAAGAAACGCAACGATGTTCCAATAAATACCAAATGATAAGTGAGTCGCTATAAAGAGTCTAAAGAAATGAAAAATGCAATTATATAGAGAAAAATGAAACAATTTTTAGTTTTATGTGCTCATGTTTGCAAATTCGAGCTTTTGGGGGAAATTCGATACAATTGGGGTGGATTAAACAGAAAGGAGCAGATGCTATGTTCAAAGGTTTTACGACAGAGAAGCAGACTACTACATCAGCCAGTTCAGATGCGAAGGTAATGCGGCCCGGCGTCGAGTGGGGGGCGATGACAGAATTTAAGCAAACAAAAAAGCGGAAAAAGAAGGCAAAGAAGAAAAGGAAGGTGAAGAAGGAAAAGAAGGCATCGAACAACGCTGAAATCAACCAGGAACTGATCCCGGTTCTTTACCAAGCCATCGCCGGGATGGACCGCGCCAATCAGAGGCTGTGCGAGCTGCTGGAGCGGTCCAGGGAATCTACAGCGGACAACAGAGCGTGGGTCTGGAGCAAGGGCGAGATTATTTGTTTGCGCCGCAAACTTCTCCCCGATTAGTCCAATGGTATGAAGTCAAGTAGGTGATGCAAGAAAATTTCAAATGGGAATGAGTAAAAAGGACCATGTAGGCAGGAAAAAGACAACACCAATCCAAGCCCTGTCCCTGAGTTTTTTGAAACAGGGCCTATGCGCCAGAGCGGCAAGCGGTACACTCAGCCCTCCGGCAGGATATACAGGCGGTTGTCCTTCAGCAGCCGAAAGATCAACCGAACCAGTTTTCTGGCAGTGAGAGCGAGTGCGCGTTTATGCTGATACTTGTTGACCTCTTGA